>JBFMBA010000459.1:0-16907 GCA_040755475.1 Thermodesulfobacteriota bacterium | reverse complement strand
GGCGCTGAAGATCGTCTGCAGCCCCGGCTCGTCGATGAAGAGGAAGGCGCGGGGATTCTTAGCCTTGAGCTCGCGCAGCTGGCAGTTGGCCTTGCGGGCCATGAAATCAAACAGGAGGGAGCGTACCTCGTCATTGAAGATCACCGGTTTCCTGTTTTCGTCCAGGACGTTCAGACCGAAGCTCACCGGGCCTTCCAACTGGCCGCGAATGGAAACGTGGTGCGATAAATCACGGGAAAGAAAAGCGGCATAGGTCGCCGAATAGCGCGGCGACATGCGGAAAAAATCCTCGTTCTCAAAATTCTCCAGGGTGTTTTCCAGCTCGGCGAAGAACCGCTCGGTGCTCAGGTGGATCCTGCGGTTTTCCGGATCCAGCACGATGCCGGGAAAGTTCTCGGCGGCCTGCACGTACATGTCCTCGAAATAGTTCATCCTGGGCAGTTGGGGCCAGAAGGGGATATCGACACCCATGGAGATCTGAAAAGCCCTGTCCGTGTCTCTGTGCGGGAGGATACCCATCCCGGTGGTGAGCAGGTTGCCCGCAAAGGGCATGCGCCTGTCGGCCATGGTCGGATGCCTTTCTACCAGTGCGGCTGGTTGCCGATGCGGTGGCCCATCACCTCGGTGGTATCGGTGACGACGACGAAGGCTGCCGGATCGCTGCGGCGGACAATCGATTTCAGCGTGGCCAGTTCCCGAAAGGTCATGACCGTATAGAGGATCTTCTGTTCCCGCTGCGAGTAGCCGCCCTCGCCGCTCAGGATCGTGACGCCGCGGTGAATCTCGCGAAGAATGCCCCGGGAGATCTCCTCCCACCGGGGAGAGATGATGAAGATCGCCTTCCGCTGGCTCAGACCCGTGACCACGAGGTCCACGACCTTCGAGGAAACGTACAGATAGATGAGGGTATAGAGGGCGTCCTCGAGTGAGAAAAGCAGGGCCGCTCCCGTCAGCACCAGGATATTGAAGGTCAGCCGGGTCGTTCCCAGACGGATGGAAAACCGCTGGAGGAGGATCACCGACAGGATGTCCGTTCCGCCCGCCGATCCCAGCGACTTGAGGATGATCCCCGAGCCCGCCCCCATGATAATGCCGGCCAGGATGGCCGCCAGCAGCTTGTCATGAACCGCAATGGTCACGTCCACAAAAGCGATGGCGCCGGAAAACAGAAGCGTCCCGACGATGCTGTAGAGAAAGAACCGGCGGCTCACGAAAAACCAGCCGGACAGAAAAAGCGGCACGTTCGCGACGGCATAGATCAGGGCGACGGAGAGGGAGGGCACGAGGTAATGGAGCAGGAGCGAAAGCCCCGTCACCCCACCGCTGACGAAGCGGTGCGGTACCAGTATCCCGTTGACCCCCATGCCGATCAGAAGACTCCCCAGGGACATCAACAGGACGTTCCATCCGACGGTCTTGAGGGCCGGCCAGCCGCCCCAGCGGGAAAGTCCTCCCATGCTGTACACCTCTCCTTCAGGACAGGCATACCGCGAGCCCGTCGTTGGATCACGCGCAGCGGTTCCATACCCGCGCCCTGTCCTTATGCGCGAGCGAAGGTACTATGGGCCGGTCCATCTGTCAATGAACCGTTCGGCCCGGATCTTTGCTACCCGGCTGCCATCGCCGACTGCCATCGCCGACTGCCATCGAATGAACGCCGTGCAGCGTCGGGCGCATGCCCGCACGCCGCCGCGATCCTCAGGATTTGACGATCGCTCCGACGATGGTTCCCGCGGCAATGGCTTCGACCCAGCTGCCCAGGAACCGGCTCCAGGCGAGCGTCAGCTGTCTCCTTTCTCCCCGGAGCCGATGAACGGGCAAGGGAACCCGCCATGCAGGAAGGGCTCAGGCGTTTGAACCACCGTCACGAACGGTATTTCGCCATGGTCTCCTCGGTCAGCGCGACGCCGAGCCCGGGGGCGGTGGGGACGCGGACCCGGCCGTCCTTGACGGCCAGCGGCTCCAGGAACATCTCCTCGTATATGGAGGTCCGGGAGGTGTCATATTCCAGGAGCCGGGTCTGCGGGAGGGCGGCCATCAGGTGCAGCGTGGCGGCCAGTCCGACCCCGCTGGAGAAGTTGTGCGGGGTGGCGATGACCCCTTCGCATTCGGCCGCTTCGCAGATCAGCCGGGTCTGCCCGATGCCGCCGCACCGCAGGATGTCCGGCATGGCATAGTCGCACCCCCGGCGAGCGAACAGGGGCGCAAAGCCCAGGAGGGTATAGAGGTTTTCTCCCGTGGCGATGGGCATGGGCAGCCGTTCCCGCAGCCAGGCGTGCCCCTCATAGTCGGCCGGCGCGATCGGCTCCTCGTACCAGAAGGGATCGAAGGCCGCCTGCCGCAGGCCCTGTTCGAGCGCGGTCTGCCGGTCATAGACCGTATTGATGTCGATCATCAGGCCGATGCCCGGCCCGATCGCCCGCCGGATCGCCTCTAGACGCAGCAGGTCGTTGTCGTGCTCGGCGCCGATATGCGTCTTGACCCAGCGGAAGCCCTCATCCACAAAGCCCTTGGCCGTGTCGGCCATGATCTGCGGCTCGTCCCAGTGAAGGTCGCTCGCGTAGGCGTCGATCCACTCCCGCTTCGCCCCCCCGAGCAGCTCGGAGACGGGCACTCCTTCAGCCTTCCCGCGGATGTCCCAGCAGGCGACCTCGATGGCGCTCAGGGCGCAGACCGCCGATCCGCCGATTTCCCAGAAGGCCCCGCCGGGATAGAGTTTTCGCCAGAGGCTGTCCACGTCGCGCGGGTCCTTCCCCAGGGCCAGCGGTTTATAGTGTTTCTCCACGATGGCTTCCACGAAGCCCTGATTCCCCGGGGCATCCCCGATACCGGTGATCCCGACATCGGTGTCCACCAGAACGAAGGTGAAGCGGCGCCGGTCGCGGGTGTCGCAGGAATTTCGCAGCAGGCGGTCCAGGCGGCGGGTCAGCTGAACGGTCCGAATATCGGTGATCCTCATGTGGTCAATCCTCATGCCTCGCCTCCCCCCCGCCGCCTCTGCCCGGCACCCCAGACGGGGGCGCGGCGAACCGGTCGCTGTCCCAGGCGTGATCGTAGAGGGTGGGATTCGCCTCCCTGTCGTTGGTCAGCAGCTGCTCCTGAAGCCGGATCTGCTTCTTCACATTGAAGATGTAGGTGTCCACGTCGTGCCGGAGGCCCGCCAGTTTGTGCATGGCCTCCTCATCGTACTTCAGGAAATTCTGCCCCGCCCGGGTGGCGCTGTACCTGCGAAATCCCAGCTTGACCAGGACATCGACGCCCATCCGCACGGAGCTCTCGAGGGTCTCCCGGTAAATGTTCCTGATGCCCATATCCATCAAATCATAGGCATCGAAACGGTTTTCTGCGCGGACCATGATCTCGAGATGGGGGTAGAGCGTTTTGGCCTTATCGACAAGCTCGCGGTTGATGGCCGGTGAACCGACGGCGGCGATCAGGATTTTCGCCCGGTCGGCCCCGGCGGCATTGATGATATCGATGCGCGTCGCATCGCCGTAGAACACCTTGAACCCCATTTTCCTGAGCAGATCCACCCGGTCGGAATCATTGTCGAGAATCGTCGCCTCCACGCCGTTCGCCCTGAGGAAGCGTCCGACGGTGCTGCCGAAAGGACCGAAGCCGGCGAGAATGACCGGATGCTGCCTGTCGATCTCGTCCGCCTGTTTTGCCGCCGTCTCCCGGGTGCCGAAGCGGGGGAGCACCAGCCGCTCTCCCACCACAAGCAGCAGGGGCGTGACCGTCATGCTCACGGCGGTGACCCCCATCAGCGTATCGGTCCATTCGGTGTTCACCATGCGGAGCTGGTGCATGAAAGAGAGCAGGACAAAGGCAAATTCACCGACCTGGGCCAGCGAAAAGGTGAAACGGATGTTCTGGTCGAAGGTGAGACGGGTCAGCCTGCCCGTGAGGAACAGCACGCAGGCCTTGATTACGATGACGCCGCCCAGCAGGGCGGTGATCGTCAGGGGGCGGTCCAGGATCAGGCCGAAGTTGATCGAGGCGCCCACCGAGATGAAAAACAGGCCGAGCAGGACACCCTTGAATGGTTCGATATCGCTTTCCAGCTCGTGGCGGTACTCCGTGTTCGCCAGGACCACGCCGGCCAGAAAGGTCCCCAGGGCGGGACTGAGTCCCACCAGCTCCATCAGGTACGCCGAGGCCAGCACGATGAACAGGGCGGAGGCCGTGAACAGCTCACGCAGATGAACGCGGCCGATGAGCCGGAGAAACGGGACGACCACGAAGCGGCCGCCCAGGACCACCGTCCCCACGGCGGCCAGCAGGGCGATCGTCTGCGCCCACCCGGGCAAGCCGCCGAGGAAGGTTGAGGGCTCCTCGACCGCGGCCCTGGCAGTGGCAATGGCCAGGAGGGGCAGCGCCGCCAGTATGGGAATGACGGCGATGTCCTGAAACAGCAGAACGGCGAAGGCGCTCCTCCCCGAATGCGTCTGGGCAAGCCCCTTTTCCCGGATCGTTTGCAGGACGATGGCCGTCGATGACATGGAGAGGGCCAGCCCCATGGCCAGAGCCGCCTGCCAGTTGAATCCGAGCTGGATGAACAGCACCACGAACAGCGATGTGGTGATCCCCATCTGTACGGTGCCGGACCCCAGGATGAGGCGGCGCATCCCCCAGAAATGGGCCGGCTCCAGCTCCAGGCCGATGAGGAAGAGCATGAGCACCACGCCGAATTCGGAAAAATGCAGCACCTCTTTCCCCTCGCCGCCGACCAGACCGAGGGCAGAGGGCCCGATCGTTATGCCGGCCATGAGGTATCCCAGAACCGAGCCCATACCGAGCCTCTTGGCGATGGGAACGAAGAGGATCGCGGCGCCCAGATACAGGAGGGCGTCCTGGAGAAAGGAGTGGCTCATGGTGTCTCCGCCTCCGATGCGCGCTCGAGCCAGTCGTTGAGAAAGGGGAATTGCCGCATCCGATCGATCCGGAAGTCGCCCCGCGACAGACGCTCAAGGAGGGAGCGGTAAAGCGCGGCCTGATGCGCCAGCTGCGATTCGGTCAGCAGGTAGGTCCCCTGCACGGCAAAGGGAGGAAGGTAGATCATCTTGCATAGCGCGGCGGTCTGCTCGAAGGGAACGAGAAATTCCCGGATCGTGAAACGGTTGTACCCGTCGGGCGAATACACCTCCCGCGTCCCGCCCGAGGTGAGCGCGTTCAGCACGATCTTGCCCTTCAGAAAATCCCCGTCCCTGCCGTGGGCCCATCCGTGTTCGAGAACCATGTCGATCCACTGCTTGAGCAGGGCCGGGGCACCGTACATGTAAAAAGGATGATGCCAGATGATGATCGGATGCGCCGTCAGCAGCCCTTTCTCCCGCTCCACATCGATATTGAAGTCGGGATAGATCTCGTACAGGTCGTGGAGTGTGACTCCCTTGAGCTGCCAGAGGTCCTTGAGCAGCGCACGGTTGACCCTCGACATTTCAAAACGCGGATGGGCGAACAGGATGAGCACGGGCGATGTGGGATTCATGGCCTGATTCGGCGCTCCCTCTGCAGGTGGTCGACATGCCGGATGATGCGTCGGAACCTTCGTCCGCCCCGCCGCCGGTCTCTGAAAAAGCCGGCGCCGATCCGAGGCGGCAGGCCGTCCGGACGGGCAAAAGTATATAAAGGGCGCCCGGGTGTGTCAATGGATTTATGGCTTTTTCCTTGACAACCCGGCGGTGGCTTATTGTATAGTGCAAAACAAAATTCCGTAGAGTGAACCCTCGGAGCCGGCATGGCGATAGGTGATGTAAAGGACCGGGAAAACAGCCCGATGCGATCGCTCGAGCGCGCCCTCCACGTGCTGGCCGTGCTGGAGGAAGAGGGTTGGCCGATGGGGGTGACGGAGCTGGCGCGTGCCAGCCAGCTGTCCAAGGCCACCGTGCTGCGGATCGTGTCGGTTCTGGAAAAGTACGGGTTC
Organism: Thermodesulfobacteriota bacterium; assembly: GCA_040755475.1. Lineage (GTDB taxonomy): Bacteria > Desulfobacterota > Syntrophia > Syntrophales > UBA5619 > JAKAFS01. The sequence continues at coordinate 10,981 of JBFMBA010000459.1, read as the reverse complement.
GCGGAAAAGCGGCAGGGAAGGTACCGGCTGGGCGCCGCCGCGCTGCCGTTGGCCCACGCCTATGTGCTGGGGAACGAGCTGACCCGGGTGGCGCTGCCGGTGCTGCAGGAGCTGGCCCAGACATCCGAGGAGACGGCGTCGCTCTACGTGCGGCTGCGTTTCAAGCGGATTCTCGTGCAGCGGGTGGAGGGGCTTCACCCGCTGCGATTCGTCCTGCCCATCGGGCAGCGGCTGCCGCTCCATGTGGGAGCGGGAAAGGTCCTGGCGGCTGCGATGCCCGAAGGTGAGCTCAACCGGATGCTCGACGGGCTCGGGGAGATGTATCTGTCCAGCGGAGCGAGACTGACCCGGAAGGCGCTGCTGGAGGAACTGCAGCGGGTCCGCCGGCAGGGATATTCGGTTTCCCACGGTGAACAGATGGTGGGCACCGTGGCGGTGGCTGCGCCGGTTGTCGATGCGGACGGCACAACCATCGCCGCCGTGTCGGTGGTCGGCGCGACGGACAGGCTGACGCCCAGAAAGATCGAGTGGCTCACCGTGGAGGTGCGGGGCGCCGCCAAAGCCATCGCCGACAGGTACGATGCGGGCTACCGCAGCAAGTGAAGGGCGCCGCCCGGAGGACAGGGGGTGCTGAGCCGGGTTCGGATGGACAAATTCGTGAAAGGAAAACAAGCGATATGACGACAAAAGGGATTCCGAAGTTCAAGGTCATCGAAGGGTGGGAGAAGCTGCCCGAAGGGTACGTCCACAAGGATGTGGACGGGGTGGCGGTCGATTCGAAGGACAACGTCTATCTGATGACGCGGCAGGATGCGAGGGTGATCGTCTATGACAGGGAGGGGAATTTTCTCCGTTCCTGGGGCGAAAAGGTCTTCACCCCGCGCACGCACGGCATCGCCATCGGACCGGACGACATGGTCTATACCGTGGACGACGGCGACCACACGGTTCGCAAGTTCACCCCGGAGGGGAAACAGCTCCTGCTCATCGGCACCCCCGGTGAGGCCTCGGACACCGGCTACGACGGCAGCGGCCACGACAGCGTCAAGCGCGCCGGCCCCCCCTTCAACCGGCCGACCGATGTGGCCATCGCCCCCGATGGAGAACTTTACGTCTCCGACGGATACGGCAACGCCCGGGTGCACCGCTTTACCGCCGACGGATCGCTCGTCCAGTCGTGGGGGGAGCCCGGATCGGGGCCCGGCCAGTTTCGCCTGCCCCACGGCGTCGGCATCTCGCCCGACGACCGCGTCTTCGTCACCGATCGCGAGAACGACCGGATCCACATCTACTCCCGCGCCGGACGGCTGCTCGAGATGTGGACCCATGTCCAGCGGCCCACGGACATCTCCTTCGACAGCGAAGGTCGCGTCTACGTATCGGAGCTTTGGTGGCGGGTCGGCCAGGAGTCCTTCACCAACGGCAAGATCAACTACGACCTCCCGGGCGGCGTGCGCGTGCTGGATCTTTCGGGCAACGTGCTGCTGCACTGGTGCAGCGCCGACCGGGAAGCCCCGGGGAACTTCGTCGCACCGCACACGCTCTGCGTGGACTCGCACGGGGATCTCTACGTGGGCGAGGTCACCTGGACATTCGGCGTGGCGCGCGGCGGCGTGAGCGAAGACGCCCACACCTTCCAGAAATTCGAGCGCTGCTGACAACGAGTTGAACGACATCCCGAATGAGATCGCTTCGCATAACGTGAGAACCGGATCCCGAAAGCGTGCATTGGAGATTTTTCGGGGCCCCCTGCCCCCGCAGCGGAGCGTCCGCAAAGACGACTGTTCGAGCGCGAAGCGCGAGTTTCGTCTTTGCAGCGAAGCGAGGAGGTGCAGGGTCGAAAAATATCCAGCGCGCGGAGGGATCGCGATTCTCAAAAATCCCAAATACCTGTGAACAAGGAGAGGGATGGATCCCTTGAACCCAAAAACGTTCGTCGAAAAGATCCTCGGCGCCCCCGAGGGGGCCGTCGTTTTTCGCAGGCCCGATATCCTGCTCACCCATGACGGGACCGTGAGCATCAAGAAGACTTTCGAGAAGATGGGCGGCGTGAAACTGCACGATCCGAGTCAGCTGCTGGTCGTGCTCGATCACAACACCCCGCCGACAAGCGTCAGGCTCGCCAACGATTTCCAGGTCATTCGCGACTTCGTCAAGGCGGAAGGGGTGGCCCGTTTTTACGATGTGGGAAAGGGGATCTGCCATCAGGTGATGGCCGGTCATGCCCTTCCGGGGATGATCATCGTGGGGAGCGACTCCCACACCTGTACGGCGGGCGCATTCAACGCGCTGGCCGTGGGGGTTGACCGGACCGAGGCCGCCGGGCTGTTCAAGCGCGGCGAAACCTGGTTCCGGGTGCCCAGGTCGATGAAGGTCACCCTCCGGGGCCGGCTGCGCCGCGGTGTGTACGCCAAGGACCTCTCGCTGTGGATCATCGGGAAGATCGGCACCGACGGCGCCAACTACATGAGCGTCGAATTCCACGGGGAAGGGGTGAAAACCCTCTCTGTCTCGGAGCGCATGACCGTGGCCAACCTCGCTTCGGAAATGGGCGCCAAGAACGCCGTCTTTCCGGCCGATGACATCCTCGCCCGATTTCTGGGCGATCGGATGAAGCAGGGCGTCTGGGCCGATCCGGGCGCCAGGTACGCCGCCGAGATGGAGATCGACCTCGACGAGCTCTTTCCGGTCGTGGCCGCTCCCCACAGCGTCGCCAACGTCAGGGCCGTGTCGGAGGTCGAAGGGACGAAAATCGACGCGGCCCTCATCGGCACCTGCACCAACGGCCGCCTGGACGACCTTCGCGTCGCCGCCCGGGTGCTCGAAGGCAGGCAGGTGGCCGAAGGAGTCGTCCTGCTCGTTGTTCCCGCTTCGCAGGAGATTTACCTCCAGGCCGTCGAAGAGGGCGTCATGACCCCGCTGCTCAGGGCCGGGGCCACCGTTCTGGCGCCCTCGTGCGGACCCTGCTTCGGCAGCGGCCAGGGCATTCCCGCCGACGGGCATACCGTCATCTCCACCGCCAACCGGAACTTTCTGGGACGGATGGGAAACCCCAAAGCCCGCATCTACCTGGCATCCCCGGCGACCGTGGCCATGTCGGCCTGTCGCGGCCGCATCGCCGATCCGCGGGGAAAGGCCCATGCCGAGGTCTATGAAACCGCGATCGCACCCGGCGCCACCCCCTTCATTCCGGAGGGAGAGAACCGCAGGGCCGGAACCGTCTGGAATTACGCCGACACGGATAACCTCAACACGGACCAGATGACCGCCGGCAGCGTCGCGTACAACATCCTGAGCGCCGACGCCCCCGCCATCGTGCCGCATCTGTTCAAGGGTTTCGACGCGTCCTTCGCCGAAAACCTCAAACCGGGCGATATCATCATCGCCGGCGACAATTTCGGATGCGGCAGCTCGCGCGAACACCCGGCGGTGGGGCTGGCGCATGCCGGCGTAAAGGCCGTGATCGTCAAGAGCGTGAACCGGATCTTCTACCGGGCCGCCATCAACCAGGGGCTGCTGCTGATCGTTCACCGGGAAGCGGTGGACGCCTACAAACCGGGCGACGCCGTCGATGTGGACTTCAGAGGAGGCAGGCTGCTCATCGGCGGCCGTGCGTTTCTTTTCGAACCCCCGCCCGAAGCCCTGGCCGGGATCATTGAGAAGCGGGGGCTGGTGAACTGGCTCAAGGATGTGTGAGTGGAGGAAAGGAAGGTTATGGGACTCAATCTGATTGAAAAGCTGATCAAGACCCATCTGGTTTCGGGAGAGATGCGCGTCGGCGCCGAGGTGAGCATCGCCATCGACCAGACGCTGACCGAGGACCCGCTGGGAACGATCGCCTATCTGCAATTCGAGGCCATGGGGATTCCCAAGGTCCGGACGAAGCTTTCCGTGTCGTACGTGGATCATTGCATGCTGCAGGAGGGTTTCGAGCATTCCGACGATCACCGATATCTGCAGACCGTCGCTGAAAAATACGGCCTTCTCTTTTCCAAGCCCGGCAACGGCATATGCCACCAGGTCCACCTGGAACGGTACAGCCGCCCCGGCGAGACGCTGATCGGCGCCGACAGCCATACGCCCACCTGCGGCGCGGTCGGCATGCTCGCCATCGGCGCGGGTGGGCTCGACGTGGCGGTGGCCATGGCGGGCGGGGAATTCCATCTCACCTACCCCAAAGTGGTGCGCGTCAACCTGCAGGGCCGGCTGAAGCCCTGGTCAACCGCCAAGGACATCATCCTGACCCTATTGAAGCTCATGACGACAAAGGGCAACGTGGGAAAGACGATCGAATACGGCGGAGAAGGGATAAAGGCCCTGAGCGTGCCCGAGCGATCCACGATCACCAACATGGGGGCCGAGCTTGGCATCACCACCTCCGTTTTCCCCAGCGACGAGGTGGCCAGGCAGTTCTTCGCCGCCCAGGGGCGCGAGGCCCAGTGGTGCGAACTCCTCCCCGATCCGGATGCCCGCTACGATGAAATCATCAATGTCAATCTTGATGTGATCGAGCCCAGCGTGGCCCTGCCCCACTCCCCGGACAACGTGTGCACCGTCAGGGAGGCGGAGCCCGTCTCCGTCGATCAGGTGATGATCGGCAGCTGCACCAACTCCTCCTACCGGGACCTGATGATCGTGGCCCGGATGCTCGAAGGCAGGCAGGTGCATCCCGATGTGAGTTTCGGCGTGGCGGCGGGCAGCCGGCAGGTGCTCCGTATGATCGCGGAAAACGGCGCGCTCAATCACATCATCGACTCGGGCGCACGAATCCTCGAGTCGTCGTGCGGCTTCTGCGCCGGCTACGGGCAATCCCCGCAATCCGGAGGGGTTTCCGTACGGACCAACAACCGCAATTTCCAGGGGCGATGCGGCACCCGGGACGCCAAAGTCTATCTGGTCAGCCCGGAAGTGGCGGTGGCCACCGCACTGACGGGAAAACTCACGGATCCCCGGGAGCTGAAGATGGCCTATCCCGAGATATCACCTCCGCAAACCTTTCACATCAACGACAATATGGTCATCCCGCCCAATCGCCGCGACGTGGAAGTGTTTCGCGGACCGAACATCGGCGAGCCGCCCCATCTCACCCCCCTGCCGAAAACGCTGCGGGCGGGGGTCGCCATCAAGGTTGGCGACAAGATCACGACGGATCACATCATCCCCACGGGGCCGGTGAGCCGGTACCGTTCCAACATTCCCAAGTCCAGCGATTTCATCTTCGTGAACGTGGACCCGCTTTTCGTTCAGCGCTGCAGGGAAAACCAGGCCAGGGAGGCGGGGTCGGTGATCGTCGCAGGTTTGAGCTACGGCCAGGGATCCTCACGGGAGCACGCCGCGCTCTGCCCCGCCTATCTCGGCGTGCGCGCCGTCATCGCCAGAAGCATCGAGCGCATCCACATGGCCAACCTCGTCAATTTCGGGATCCTGCCCCTGACCTTCATCGATCCGCAGGACTATGAACGGGTGCAGGTCGGGGACGAGCTGTCCATCGCCGACACGGAGCTGGCATTGAGCGAACCCCCAATAACCGTCAGAAACCTGACGCGTAACGTGGAATTCCCGGTGTCCTGTCAGCTGACGCCGCGGCAGACTGCGATCATCCGCGCGGGAGGCCTGCTCAATTACGTAGGAACGAGGCGGTAACGGCCTGTCGGGCAACAGGGCCTTTCGTGCCTCTTTGCGGGACCGTCCGCGCTGGAGAAACTGACCGGTATGCTGCATGCTCACAGCCCCCACGGGCCGGACCGCGCCGATGTGAAGGTGATCTTCGCCCTGACCCTGATCCATTTTACGGGTGACTTTTACATCTCCTTCATCAACCCGCTCCTGCCGGTTCTTGCCGACCGGTTCACCCTCTCGCTCGCCCAGGTCGGCCTCATCGCCGGGCTGATGAAGGTGCTCGCCTTCGTCGTCCAGCCCGCGGTGGGCTATTTCGCCGACCGCTACCGGTCGCGCATCTTCATCCTCGGCGGGCCGATGCTCTCCCTGGTCTTCATCGCCCTCATCGGGCTCGCGTCCTCCTATCCGATGCTCCTTCTGTTCATCGCCATGGCATCGATCGGCGGCTCCATGTTCCATCCCTCCGTGGCCGGCATGATCGCCGGCTATGCGGGGCGTCATTTCGGCTTCTCCATGTCGATCTTCAACATGGGAGGGACCCTCGCCTTCGGGATTGGCCCGCTCATCGTCGCCTATGTCGTGGCCGGCTATGGGCTCACGGCACTGCTGTGGACCGCGATTCCGGGACTTGCGCTGATGATTCTCCTGTTCAGGATCGTCCCCCCGCCCCGGGGCGAAGGGCTCCGCGGTCAGGGGTTTTTCGGCGCGGTACATACGGCCTTTGGCGACGTCTGGGCTCCGGTTCTCCTGATCTGGGCGGTGATGGTCCTGCGCGCCTTCGTGACCCAGTCCTTTCTGTCCTTCATCCCCATCTTTTATGCCCGGGCCGGCCATTCCCTGGTCTCCATCGGGTTTGTCATATCCCTTTTCACGGTCTCCGGCGCCCTGAGCGGCGTCATCGCCGGCCATCTCTCCGACCGAATCGGCTACAAACCGATATACTACGTCACCTTTGGACTGGGCGCTCCCTGCATGATGCTGATGCTCCTGCTGGAAGGCGTCTGGGTCTATGCGGCGGCCGCGGTGGCGGGGGGGTTGCTGTTCTCGACGCAGGCGCTGGGCATTGTCATGGCGCAGAAACTGGCGCCCAGGGGCAAGTCGATGGTCTCGAGCCTGATGATGGGCCTTGCGATGGGGGTGGGAGGGATGCTGATCCCGGTCGTGGGCTACATCGCCGATCTGTTCACCCTCCAGACCGTCCTCAACGGCCTGGCGCTGCTCCTGCTGCTGTCCAACGGCCTGGTCTTTTTCTTCCCGGAAAAACGCCTCCGCGAGCAGCCGCTGGTCGGGTGAAGGGATTCGCTATCTTACAGAGGGTTTGAACTGCCCCTCCAGGGCATCCGCCTTCTTCGTTTTTTTCGTCATTTTGGTCTTCTTCGTCTCTTTCTTCCCCGCCTCATCGGCGGGGGCGGCCTTTACCGCGGCGGCGGGCGCGACGTCCTTTGCGGCCGGGGACGCCTGGGTCTGGGCCGATACCGGCGCCGTCAGGAGCATGGCCGCTATCGTCATCAACCACATGAGCCGTTTCATCCGGAATCACCTCCTTCTAATAATCGTAGTATCCCGCGGACGGGGCACCCCCGGCGCCGGCGCCGTGAAGGATGCGGTATGCCAGGTCGTCATAGGCGTTCTGCATGGACGTGGTACCTTTGGAGATGATGCCGATCTCCGGCGGGAATGCCGAGCAGTCCGCGGGATAGGAGCCCGTAACCCACCGGTTCGTCCGGATGATGGCGTTGAGCTCCTTCCCCCTGCCCAGCAGCCTCAGGGATGGATCGATCGATGTATTGAGGTTCGAGCTTCCCGTCGCCCACGTCGCCAGGGTGTAATCGTCATTGGCGGCGTCCCAGGCCTGCACGTCGGCGAGGGGAAAAGGCGGGGTGAAGCTCGAAAGATCATCAGGGAAGAGGTCTTTCTCCCGCCGCGTGTTGTCCGTCGCCGTGGCGTTGTAGGCCGTGTGGTTGTCCGTATCGGCGAAAAAGGCCCAGATGTAGTTGTCCCGCGGGCGGTAGAAGGACCCGGGCGTATCCCGCAGCCAGTAGGCCTTCCCCCCCGCCCTGTCGGGCCGGGTGGCGTTGGTGGAGGTATGCTGCTGGATGCACCGGTAGGCGATCGAGCTGCGCACCACCCAGTCACCCACCTGATAGGCGGTGTTGTTTCGCCACGCGGGGATGGCGCCGGCGTCCCCCCAGCCGTTGCTGGTCGCATAGCTCTGGCCGCCCACGGTCACCGGAGAGGTAAAAGCGCCGCTCACGTTGTTCAGCAGCAGAACCACCCGGTCGTCGCTGTCGCTGATCTTCCGGATGACCGTCGCCGAGCCGGCGCCCCCGGTGACCTGATCGCCGTCGCTGATATCGGGCGCGCTGGTGGCCGTCAGCTTGATGGAGGCCGCCTCCACCACCCGCACCACGATGCTGGACCAGTCCTTCAGGAATCCGTACTGGTCCACCACGTGGTTGGCGCCCGCCAGCGGCATGTAGGCCAGCCAGTGGTTGTCCGAACCGCTGCTTCCGTCCCTCGTGAACAGGACCAGCGCCGGGTCGTTGTCGGGCAGGTTGTCCGGCATCATCGTCGCGGGAACGCCGTCAATGGGAGCTCCCCCGTCCGTATACAGCGTCGAACGAAAATAGGTGACGCCATAGGCATGGGCCTGCGGGGTGGTCGCCGACACCCGGAAGATCACCCCCAGATTAAAGACATAGACGACGGGACCCCATTGGGTCTTCTTCGCCGTGGGATTGGTTGTGCATACCGCCGCCCGGCAATCGAAATAATTGGTCGGGGTCTGGTACCAGACCAGATCGCCGAGATAGTAGGTCGTGGAGGCATTCCATTCGGGCGGCTGACCGTGCTCCTCGGCAACCTTGATCTGAACGTCGTAGCTGAGAAAACCGCCCATGTTGGTCCAGGGCTGGCAAAAGGGGTTGGTCGTCCACGTGGGGGTGCCGTACGCTTCGGGATACGTGTGAGGATTGTTGATATTCCCCCTGGACCCCGTGACGTTCAGGGCGTTGGGGTTTCCGTGGTGAGCGCCGATGCCGAAGGTGCCCGTCGAGCCGCTGGCGTGTCCCGACACGGTCGTCATGGGAACCGCCGCCGGCGGGCCGGGCCCCGGTCCCGATGTCCCCGGCGACCCCGACACATAGGTGATCCGCTTGCGCACCGGCCAGGTGCTGTTGGCGTCGGCGATACCCGTGGAAACGGTGGTTTTCACCCCCGTGGCCAGGTCGGTCGTCTTGGTGATGATGAACCGGTCGACGCCGCCGTTGAGCGTGATCGTAACCGTTCCGTCGGCCAGGGAGGCCTTCTGATCGTAACGGATGCCCGACTCGGCAAGCAGCAGGGCCTGGTTGGCCTTGTTGGAAAAAAGGGTGCCGTAGGTGCTCGTCGTCGTCAGCAGGTACATGCTGGCGCCGAGCGTTCCCATGCTGATCATGGCGACGATCAGGACGAACAGGACGCTTCCTTTTTGCGCAATTCTTGCCTGTCGCATGGCCTTATGTCCTCAGTTTCTGACAGTCACCCTCCCCGTGAAGGTGCTCGATATGCCGTCCGCACCGGCGACGGTGAAGGAGATGCCGATCATGGCGGTGCTGGTCTGGTTATACGAACCGGTATCGGCCCCGTTATAGGAGTTGTAGTAGCGAAGCGTCAGATTCTGCACGTTTTCGATCAGCGGCTGATTGTTCATCAAAATGGGAGTAACGAAAGCGCCGGAATTGCCTCCCGTCCAGCGGATGCTTCTGCCTGACAGGGTGGGCGTGTTGAAGGCGATCGACATGGGCCCGCCCGCGGATCCGGTCGACGTCCCGCTGCGTATCAGGGTGAGCTCCTTGACCATGCGGGCCATGGCCACCTGTGCGACCTGGGCCGTCTCTCCGGCTTTCTGCACGAAAAGGTACTGCCGGGCGACCTGGATGATTCCCAGGCCCACGATCGCCGCGATGATCCCGCTGATCACGAGGGAAAGAATCACCTCAATGAGGGTGAAGCCCCGGTCGTCCCTGCTTCCTTTTACGAGAAGTCCGTTCATATGGCACCTGTCTGGCGGGGGAGCGGCTAATCGGTGAAAATCACGGTCAGCTGCTCACCGCCGCCTGCGGACCGGAGCGTGACTTTCAGATAGGCCGTCGCCGAGACGCTTGCCGTGTCCCAACTGGCGGCCGGGTCGATATAGCGGTTGTTCACGATGGCATACTGCATCCCCGTGGCCGGAATATTGTTGTAGTAGACTGTCTGGCCCTCTCGACCGTCGCTCGGCACGGCACTTCCCGCGGCCAGCCCGGCGATTTTTCTTCGCAGTTCAGACAAAGGCAGAATCGGATTGGGGTAGGGGTTCGTGACGACAGGCTGGTAGGTCAATCTCCACGAGCAGCCGCTGCCCCCTTCGGACGACAGGCTCCCGTCGGTCGTATTCCACGGGGAGGGTTCCGCCGCGCCGCTGGTGCAATTGGCGACAGGCTGGTAGAAGTACCCGTTCCGCTTGATGGGGGTGACCCGGCTGCCCGTTGTATAGGTGACGCCCGGTTTCCACCGGGGGTAGCCCTGGTAGTCGGCCGTGATCATCTCCATGATCTGGTGGATGGTGCTGGCGGTCTGGATCCGCTGCACCGGGGTCACGCTGCCGATAAAGGATTTCGAGCCGGAATAGGTGAACAGCATCACGGACACGAAAGAAACGATCACAAGGGTGATGATGATCTCGATCAGGGTAAACCCCCGCTCACGCCGCTTTTTATGATTCATAGGCATAGCCCGTTTCGCCGACGACGGTGATCGTCTCTGAGCCGCCTCCGCTCCCTGTCAGGGTCGTCGCGACGGAGCTTCCCGCCGCCAGGCCTCCCCATTCGTTGAAATTGAAGGTGCCTGCCGTCGCCGTAACGCCTTTGAAGGTATGGGATGAGGACCCCTCGCCCGGCAGCACCGGCTGGCTTCCCGACCCCCCGGTTCGGACGAGCGTGTAGCCGCCTGCGGTCACGGTGACACCGAACGTGACGACGCTGTCCGACGCGATGGCCATCTGCTGGGCGTAGCGCAGGGCGGCCTTCAGATCGTTGACCTCCGACCTGAGGTTTGGCTCGACGGAGCCCACGCGGCTCATGGCCACTGCGCTGAGGATCGCCAGGATGACCAGGACGGCGACCACCTCGATCAGTGTGAACCCGGCGTAATGAATGCTCGGGCGCCGCATGGCTGGAAAGTTCTCCCTGGGTTCAAACACTTCCGGTTTACCCATAGATTCCTTCTGCCCGGTAAGGATGTGACTGTGGACAGACTATACAGTCGAAGCAGGGAAAAGTCACCTGCTTTCTTGGGGCCTCCCGTTTTCAACGCGCACATTGCATTTTTGTATCAAGCCGTG
>JBFMBA010000458.1:0-2821 GCA_040755475.1 Thermodesulfobacteriota bacterium | reverse complement strand
CGCCCCGCAGAGGGGCGACAGAAAAGCAGGAGGTAACAAAAACGAAAAAGTTCACGGGCATCATGATTATGATACTTTATCTGCTGTCTGCGGCGGCAGCTCCGGCTTTCGCTGCCGAGACGCCGGAGCCGACGTCACCCGCCATTACTCAACCGGCAGCGAAGACAGCCGCGGCTCTGGCCCCCTCCGCCCCGGTCACCCAGAAAACGCTGGACGAGCTGAAAAGCGCCATGAAGGTGGGGGTGGATACGGTATGGGTGCTCTTCGCCGCGTTTCTCGTCTTCTTCATGAACCTGGGCTTCGCCATGATGGGCGGCGCTCGCCGGCGTGCTTCTGCTCGGGTCCCGCCCGGGCAAGTACCGCGCCGACGGCTCGGTCAACCCGATTTTCGGTCACAGCATGTCGATGGTGACCCTCGGAGGGCTCGTCCTTTGGTTCGGGTGGTTCGGGTTCAACCCCGGCTCCACCATGGGCGTGGGCGACGGCTCCGCCATCGCCCACATCGCCGTCACCACCAATACCGCTGCCGCGATGGCCATTCTCAGCTCAACCCTGGTGTCGTGGCTGATCCAGAAGAAGCCCGACCTCTCCATGATCATCAACGGCGCGCTCGCGGGGCTCGTCGCGATCACGGCGCCCTGCGCCTTCGTGAGCGTCGGGTCGGCGGCCGCCATCGGCCTGATCGCGGGCGCGCTCGTGGTCTTCGCCGTCCTGATGTTCGACAGTCTCAGGATCGACGATCCCGTGGGCGCGCTTTCGGTCCATCTGGTCAATGGTGTTTTCGGAACCCTGGCGGTGGGTCTTTTCGCCCAGGACAAGATCACCGGTACGGCGACCGGAAACGGGCTTCTTTTCGGCGGCGGGTTCAAGCTTCCTGCCGCCCAGGCGGCGGGCGTCGTGGCGGTCGGGGTTTTCACCTTCGTCGTCTCGTTCGCCCTGTGGTACGCGATTAAAATGGTCTTGGGGCTCAGGGTGTCGTCCGAGGAGGAGATCACCGGACTGGATCTGGGCGAACACGGCACAAGGGCCTATCCCGACTTCCAGGGGTTCCTGACGAAGTGACCCCCGCTGCACAGGGTCGATTGGAAGACCCGCTTTACACGAAAGGAGTATGCAACATGAAACTGATCATCGCCATCGTAAAGCCTGAAAAACTGACCGAAGTCAAGCAGGCGCTCGTCAGTGCGAATGTGGGAAAGATGACCGTCTCCAACGTCATCGGATGCGGCGCGCAGGGCGGGTATACCGAGTCCTACCGGGGCGCCTTCACCGAGGTCAACCTGCTGGACAAGGTCCGCTTCGAGATCGCGGTCAACGACGAGTTCATCAAACCGACCGTCGAGGCGATCATCAAGGGGGCGCGGACGGGAAAAATCGGCGACGGGAAGATCTTCGTCGTCCCGCTGGAGGAGTGCATCCAGGTTCGGACCGGCGAAACGGGTCCCGAGGCCGTGGGCTGACCGGTTTTCAGGAGCTTTCCATCACAGCCGCCGGGGCGGGTTTGTCATTCTGCAGCCCAAGGAGGACTATCGCTCGGTTTCCTTTCTCAGGTCCTGCTTGCCCTTCATTTCGACGATGTCGATTCTCACGACGGCGGTCAGCGCGAGCCTCTGCTCCGGAAACCCTCCGTAACCGCCCTCGGGCTGGTACTTCTGCATGAGCGCCATGAGGGCGGAAACCTGCTCCTGCCGGTCCGCAACGACATGCGCCCTTCCCCTGATGATCACGCTCCGGTAGAGGTAACCGGCCTTGCACGGGACTCCTGCAGCCTTCGCATAGGCGATGGGCAGATCGACCTCGAAGCAGACCCGGCTGTCCCGCCGGATCGCCTCGATCTTCTCGCCCTCCCGCGCGGAGTGGAAATAGATCCGCTCCCGGTAATAGACGAAGTTGAGGGGCTTGACCATCGGGTAACCATCCGGGCCGATGGTGCCGAGCCTCCCGACTTCAGACCGGGCAAGGAGTTCTTCCATGATACCCTTTTCATGAATCTCTTTCCTGGCCACCCGCATATCGATTCATCCTCCCTTCTCTCGCCATTTCCCACCGCCGCTCTCCATTCCCTCCGCCCGCTTCCAGCGTTACCTATAGGACGTTTCCGGAATAACGGCAAGGTCGGAATATCCCTGCCGGGCGATCGCCGCTCCGGGCAATCCCCGGGCAGCCTTCATTTTCTCCACATGTCCGTCATGAGCGGCAACGGAGCCGGATCCAGGTTTCCCAACCATCCATCCCGGGCGGCAAGAAAAAGGGCGGTCCCCTCCCGGTGATCGAGGGAAATCACCCTTTTCCGCGGGCGGCTCATTCCTGCTGCCAGCCCCTATTATCGCGCCGGGTCTTGTGAAACAGCCGAGGATCGATCCCGTGCTTGCGCATCCGGTACGTCAGGATTCGCTTTGTCGTTCCCAGCCGCCGCGCCGCTTCGGTCTGGTTGCCGCGGGCCTGCTCCAGCGCGGAAACAATGATGTGTCGCTCAAAGTCGGCCAGCGTGCGCTTGAGAAGATCGTCGTCGGCCGATCGATACTGTTTCATGGCATCGCCTCCTCCCGGATCAGGCAGGAACGGGGGTGCAGCGCCGGTCAGCCGATGGCGGTGCCGCCGCGCTCGCCGGAGCTGATCCGGACGCAGTCGGCCAGATCCAGGACAAAGATCTTCCCGTCCCCCACCTCCCCCTTGCCTGTCCGGGCCCCCTTTGTGATCGCGCCGATCGTGGGCTCGACGAACTCCTCATTGACGGCGATGTCGAGGCGGACCTTCCGGAGAAGCCCCCCGACCTCTTTCGCTCCCCTGTAGATCTCCGTGTATCCCTTCTGTCTCCCCT
>JBFMBA010000457.1:0-7896 GCA_040755475.1 Thermodesulfobacteriota bacterium | reverse complement strand
GCGCCGTTCGGCTGCGGGCCGGAGGATATGCCGTCAAGAGGGAGGATGGCGTCGATGACGCAGAAAAGAGCCAGCCGTCTGCGGCCCGGCTGTCACCTCGTCCCCGCCCGCCTTTCCGGTGGGCGGGGACGATGTTTCACCTGTGGTGCGGTGTGGTATGAAGTGAGAAGTGACCTGGGTTCTCCGGTCCGGCCGGAGAACCCAGGGATCATATGGAGGAGATCATTTGGAGGGGATCAGCTCGGCGGGAACAGCCACCCCTTTTTCCTTCCAGTACTTGATGGCCCCCGGATGGAGCGGAATCCGCATTTTCACCAGGGATTCGAATTTGGGTGCCGCGGTTTGCCAGTAGCTCAGAACCTTTCCAAGCACCTCTTTGTTCTTCGGATCCTGGGTCACCCGCAGCATGTCATAGACCACGTCATCGGGCATGCTTGCGTGAGCGATCCAGAACATGCTCCAGAAAAAGGCCTTCTTCGCCTTGTCGGAGCCTTCGCCGACGGACCTGTTCGGCGGAATGTCGGCCAGATACATGTAGGACAGCGCCGATTCGATTTTCTTGGCCTCATCCGGCGTCGGCTCGATCGTCCGCAGCGCCGTGGAGAATGCGATCTCGGCTATGGCCGGAGTGACATAAGGGCCACCGGGGTTGATGTTCGCGTCGATCTGGCCGTCCTTGAGGGCCTGGGCGCCCGCCTGAAATCCGATGTTCACGATGGTCACCTTGCCTTCCAGGCCCAGCGCCTTGAACATGTCCCTGAGGATGGGGACGCCGCCGCTGCCCGCGGGACCGATGTTCACCTTTTTCCCCGCCAGGTCCATGAAGGTCCTGATCGGCGATTTGGCCAGGGTGACTGCGCAGATCGCCTGGTCGGCCAGATATTCGAGGACGCGCATCTCCTTGAAGGGTTTCTGCTCCTTGAAGAGGCCCTTCCCGTTCCAGGCGTCGTCCATGTTGTTCATATGGGCCCACACCGTATGGTATTCACCCGCCATGAGGCGCCGCACGTTTTCCACCGACCCGCCCGAGGCGGCAACCGTGAAGGAGTACTTGTCTTTCAGCTGCTCGTTCAGCATCTGGCCGCCGGCGCCCACGCCGATCCGCCACGGTCCGCCCATCGGTCCGCTTCCGAAGACGTAGGTCCTGACTTCGGCGGCCGAAACCGCGCCCGCGGTCACCCACCCGAGACAGAGAATACCGATCACACCCAAGAGCCACATTTTCTTTGTCATGTCCATTTCCCTCCTATGTTGAAGATCATACCCTCTCTGGAACGTCTCCCTCATACGCCGACTTGCTTTGCCTGGTAGAGCGACACTTTCTGCAGCACGACCACCAGCGCCAGCAGGAACAGACCGATCAGATCCGTGACGAGCCCCTCGTGCAGGAGCCCGAATGCCGAGACGAAAAGGCAACCCCGCTCGAAGACGGTGGTTTTCCTGAAGAGGTATCCCTCCAGCGCCCCGGCCCATGATACCAGTGCGATGATACAACAAAAGACGGTAATAAAAAAGTTCAAATTCCAGCCGATATTCAGGATCGAGGTGTAGACGAACAGAAAGGGCATCAGATAGATCCAGGAGGCCAGCTTTGCGGATGTCCATCCCGTTTTCCAGGGGTCGGACTGGGCGATGGCGGCCGCGGCCCAGGATGCCAGCGCCACGGGAGGCGTGACCCCCGACTGGACCGAAACCCAGAAGGCGATCAGGTGGGCGGTCAGGGGCGGGATGCCGAGCTTGATGAGGGCCGGAACGCCCAATATGACCAGCATCACGTAGGAGGGGGTCGTGGGAAGACCCATGCCGATGAAGATGCCGGCTATGATGATCAGCAGCAACAGAAACAGGAGATGCCCCCCCGACAGGTAGATGATGAACTGCTGAAAGTAGTTGGCCAGCCCCGTGAGATTGGTCGCGCCCATGACGATGCCGATCACCCCCACCGTGGCCCCGACCGAGAGGGAGGCGCGGGCCCCCGTGACCAGGGCCTGGATGATCTTCCGGGGGGTCATGCGCGTGTCCTTTCTGACCCAGCTCAAAAGGATCGTTACGCAGATCGTGTAGAAGGCGGCGATGAAGGGGGTAATGTCGGCAGCCAGAAACACGATGAGGATCGGTATGGGGAACAGCAGATGGATCTCCCTCGCCAGCACCCTCATCTGGGGAAGTTCGGAAGCCGGCATCCCCTGGAGCCCGCGCTTGACGGCCTCGATGTAGATGATGGCGGCCACCGACAGGAAATACAGGACGGCGGGGATGGCCGCGACCTTGATCACCTCGATGTAAGGCGTGCCGGAAAATTCGGCCAGCAGAAAGGCGGCCGCGCCCATGATCGGCGGCATGTACTGCCCCCCGGTCGAGGCGGCGGCTTCCACCGCTCCGGCGAAATGGGGCGGGTATCCCAGCCGCTTCATCAGGGGGATGGTGAAAACCCCGTCTACAACGACGTTTGCCACGGAACTGCCCGAAATCGTCCCGAAGGAGGCGCTGGTGATGACGGAGGCCAGGCCCGGGCCCCCCGTAAATTTTCCCGTGATCGCGTAGGCGAGGTCCACGAAGACCTTCCCCGCGCCGGAGACCTCCATGAAGGCGCCGAAAATCACAAAAATGAGGATGTAGGAGGCGAAGGTGTTGGCGATCATCCCGAAAATGCCGTCGGGGCTCAGGAACAGACTCTCGGCGATCCTGGACAGCGAAAACCCCGAGTGACCCAGCCCCAGCGGGAAGTAGGGTCCGAAATAGGCATACAGGAGCAGCACGATGCCGATGACCGGGACGATGGTACCCACGACCCGCCGGGCCACTTCCAGCGACACGAGGATCAGGAACCACCCCAGAATGACGTCCCGCAGCGCCGTCCCTCCGCCGATGCGGTCGGCCAGGGTCGGATACTCCCTGATATAGTAGACGGTCAGGACGACCATGCCGGCGATGATCAGCATGTCCACAACGGTGGCCCGGTCGCCGGGCGAATCCTTGCGCGCTTTGTACAGCATGAAGCTGAGCGCGAAGGTGCCCAGGACGTAGATGCCGACGTGGTTCTCCTGGGAGATGAGGCCGAAGTAGGTGGTGTACAGGAAGAAAAGGCTGAAGCTGACGGCCATGACCTTTGCCGCGATGTCATAGCCGCCCTTGAGCGCACGGGTGGTCGCCATGGTCTCGCCGGCGATGCCCTCATCCCGTATGCTGCTGGTGATTTTCGAAAAGAACCCCATGGAACTCACTCTCCCTCTGATGGTCGGATCACGTGGAAAACAGAAAAAAGAACGGCCTGCCCGCTCGGTTCAGGCAGGCCGCGAGACCAGCGCAGCGCCTATTTTTTCGGTGCTTCCTTGACCAGCTCCGCATCGATGGCGGCGATGATCTTGGATTCCTTGTCCATCCATTTGACCAACTCCTCGCCGTCGAGATAGGAGACCTCATCTCCCGGCTTTTCGATCATGTCGATGAACGTCTTGTCCTGAACCGCTTTTTTCGTCGCCTCCCTCAGTTTGGCCACGATGGGGGCGGGTGTGTTTTTAGGCGCCATGATCCCCACCCACCCGTAGTATTCGGCGTCGATCCCCTGCTCCTTGACGGTCGGGATCTCGGGCACGGATTTGAGCCGCTTGCCGCCCACCACGGCCAGGACCCGCAGTTTGTTGCCCTTGACCAGGGGGAGTGTGGTGGGCGGATACTGGGCCGCGAAATCGACATGCTTTCCCACGACGGAGGCCAGGCAGGGCCCTCCGCCGGTAAAGGGGACATGGCGGAACTTCAGACCGGCGGCCTTGGCGAATATTTCGATGGGCAGGTGGCTCATGCCGTACAGACCGCCGGAACAGAAGGCCATCTGTCCCGGCTTGGTTTTCGCGTCACTGATGAATTCGGCCAGTGTCTTGTACGGCGATTCGGTGGGCACGATGAGCAGGGTCGGGCTCATGGTGAACGAGCCGATGGCTGCGAAGTCCTTTCTGGTGAAGGGGGGTTTGCGGCCGTTGGCGATCTCCCATTCGACGGCATTGGTGATATTCACCGAGCCCACCAGAAGGGTGTATCCGTCCGGCGGAGCCTGGGACACCGCTGTTCCGCCCACCATGCCGGTGGCGCCCGGCTTGTTGACGACGGTGAGGGGCTGGCCCAGGTATTTTTCCGCCACCGCGGCAAAGGCCCTCGCCTGAACGTCTAGGGTGCCTCCGGGCGCCATGGGATTGACCAGGGTAATGGGCTTGTTCGGATAATCGGCCGCCGCCAAAAGGGCGGGCGCCGCGCCCAGCACAATCAGGGTGGTGATCAGCGTGGTGAGTAGCATCCGTTTCATGGTCATCTCCTCCTTGTTTTTTGTCAATATGTCACACCGGCGATCGTGCAGACGTCCATGGTCGGCGGTGCGAAGCCTTTTGCGCACACCCTTTTCCCTTGACAGGCGGTTCGCTTTTCCTTACATTTCCAGTCGGGAAAAGCAAGCCTCAATGCAAAGAAAAGGAGATGGCATGAAATTCAGATTTGAAGGAAATGTTCAGGCGCTGCTCGAAGGATCCATCGACATTCACATTCACTCGGCTCCCGATGTCTATCCGCGGCTGCTCAACGACGTGGAGCTTGCCCTTTCCGCAAAGGAAAACGGCATGCGGGCCATCCTGATCAAGAATCACTATTTCGAGACCGCATCCCGGGCACGGATCGCGACCGATACGGCCGATTTTCCCGTCTTCGGCGGCATCGCGCTGAACCTGACCAACGGCGGTCTGAACAAGCACGCCGTCAAGATGGCCCTGAAGCTCGGCGCCAAACAGGTCTGGATGCCCACGGTCCATTCCCGGTATTTTGTCCAGAACAAAAGCCATGTGGCCAATCTCGCCACAGAGATAGGGGCAGATGTGGAGGGTGTTTCGCTGGTGAAGGACGACGGCACCCTCAGGGATGAGCTGTACGAGATCTTCGACATCATACGGGAAGGCGACGCGATTTTCGCGACCGGCCATGTGACCAAGGAAGAGGCGAAGCTGGCCGTTCGCGAAGCGGCATTGCGCGGCGTGAAAAAGATCATCGTCACCCATCCGGCTGCCACCTTTGTTCATTACAGCGTCGATGACATGAAGGAGATCCTGGACCTGGGCGCCACCTTCCTCGAGCACACCTGGAACGACGTGACCCGCCAGGTGTCGCACCCGCTGCAGATTCCCGTGCTGTTCGACGTGATCAAGGCCGTCGGCGCCGCCCATTGCATCCTGTCCACCGATGCCGGCCAGTGGCTGAATCCTCCGGCCGCCCAGCAGATGGGCATCTATATCAAGGAGGCGCTCAAAAGCGGCATTTCATCCGAAGATGTCCGGACAATGGTGTCCGACAATCCGGCAAAGATCCTCGGCCTATGAGGGATTTAAGAGCGGCTATACAATCGTGATCCCTCCGCGCGCTGGACATTTTTCGACCCTGCGCCTCCTCGCTTCGCTGCAAAGACGCAACTCGCGCTTCGCGCTCAAACAGTCGTCTTTGCGGGCCCTTCGCTGCGCGGGCAGGGTACCCCGAAACATCTCCAATGCGCGCTTCCGGAATCCGATTTCCACGCCGCGCAAAGATCCCGATTGATACATTCAGTGGACGAAACTGGCCTGTTTCGGACGATATCCGTTCGTAACCGGATCAATCAGAAATTTAGGAGGTACAGGAAATGACGGAAAAAATAGGTTTCATCGGCCTCGGGACGATGGGGAAATGGATGGCGCTCAACATGCTGAAAGCCGGGTTTCCGATGCGGGTATTCGACATCAACCCGGTGCCGGTCCGGTTCCTTGCCGGCGAGGGTGCGGCGGCCGCCTCATCCCCGGCGGATGTGGCCGCCGGGGTCGATTGGCTGTTTCTGAGCCTCCCCGATACGGAGCTGGTGGAACAGGTGATCTTCGGGGATGAGGGCGTGGCGCAGGGGGCAAAGCCCGGCCTCGTTCTGGTCGATTTGAGCACGATCGGCTATATCCCCACCCTGGAGATCGACCGCAAACTGAAAGAGAAGGGGATCCTCTTCGCGGACGCGCCGGTGTCGGGCATGGAGGCGCGGGCCAAGGAGGCCACGATCACGGTCATGTTCGGCGGCGACGAGGGGCTCTTCGAAAAAGTGCGGCCCGCGCTCGATGCGATCGGCAACCAGATCGTCTACATGGGGAAGGTGGGCACCGGCCAGCTGACCAAACTGATCAATCAGCTCCTGTTCAACATCAGCTGCGCCGGCCTGGCCGAGGTGCTTCCCATGGCCGTCAAGCTTGGCCTCGATCCGGAAAGGGTGGCCCAGGTCGTCACCACCGGGACGGGGCGGAGCTTTGCCGCCGATTTCTTCATTCCGCTCACGCTGGAGAACCGGTTCGACGAGGGATATCCGGTGAAGAGCGCCTACAAGGACATGATCAGCGCCGCCGAAATTTCCGCCCACAAAAGCATCCCCCTGCCCGTGGTGAACGCCACGGCGGTCACCTTTCAGATGGCCATTGCCGAAGGGCACGGCGAGTTGAGCAAGGGCGGCCTGATCCGCGTCTTTGAAAAGCTGCTGGGCGCCGAATTCAGAAAGAAAAAGGAGGCCGAATGAACCCCCATCGAGGGCTTCCGGAAGACATGACCGAAGCCTACTACCGCGGCCTGATGCACTCCGTGGGGTACCGGCGGAAGGACCTGGACAAGCCGCAGATCGCCGTGGTGAATTCGTGGACCGACGTCAACCCCGGTCATCAGCCCCTGCGCGATCTGGCCCAGCGGGTGAAAGAGGGGATCTGGGCGGCCGGGGGCTGCCCGGGCGAGTTCGGCGTGCCGGCCCCCTGCGACGGCATGGCCCAGGGTCCCGGGATGCATTACATTCTGCCCCAGCGGGATCTGATCGCCGGATCCATCGAGGCGATGGTCGGTGCGCACGGGTTCGAAGGGATCGTCATGCTTGGCTCCTGCGACAAGATCCTGCCGGGCATGCTCATGGCCGCCGTCCGCATGAATCTCCCGACCCTTTTCCTGACTGCCGGGGCGATGATGCCCTGCCGGTTCGAAGGAAAGGTGGTGACGACCCCCGATCTGAAGGAGGCGATCGGCCGGCGCAACGACGGGAAGATCGATCAGGAGACCTTTCTGGATTGGCAGGAGCGTTTTTGCGCCACCGCCGGGACCTGTTCGATGATGGGAACTGCCAACACCATGGGGTGTTTTCTGGAGGCGACGGGGCTGGCCCTTTTCGGCTCGGCGACCATGCTGGCCTTCGACGCGGCCAAGGTGCGGCAGGCCCGTGACGTGGGGGAGCGGATCGTGGAACTGGTCCGGCTGCAGCGCCCGTTCAGCGATTACCTGACGCCCCGCAACCTGGAAAACGGCATCCGCTATGTCTCCGCCTCGGGGGGATCCACCAATGCCGTGCTCCATCTGATGGCCTGCGCCTCGCTCATGGGGATGGGGATGACGCTCGAGGACTTCGGGCGGATCCAGGCTTCCGTGCCGGTGGTGGGCAAGTTCAAGCCCTCCTCGGACTACAACCTCACCGACTTTCACGAGGCCGGCGGCGTCCCGGCGCTGATGGGTGCGATCAGAGAACACCTTCATCTCGACATCGCGCTTCCCATGGGGGGGCGGCTGGGAGACCATCTGGAAGGACGGACGGAGCCCGACGGCAAGGTGATCCGCCCTGCGGGCAGTCCGCTGGAAGAGGGAGGCTGCTTCGCCATTCTGAGCGGCAACCTCGCCCCCCGGGGCGCCGTCGTCAAGAAGAGCGGCGTCGAGCCGGGGATGATCCGCCATCGCGGAGAGGCGGTCGTCTTCGACAGCGAGGAGGATGTCCGCGAATTTCTGCTCAATCGGGCCGTTAAGCCCGGGTCGGTGCTGGTGGTCCGGTACGAGGGACCCAAAGGGGGGCCCGGCATGCGGGAGCTTTCCATTCCCGCGGCCATG
>JBFMBA010000456.1:0-6988 GCA_040755475.1 Thermodesulfobacteriota bacterium | reverse complement strand
GGCGCTGCCGAAGTCATAGCTCCCCAGGTTCTCGACCTGCCGGCGGAACGGATCGCCGCTGAGCACCTCGACCAGCGCCTGAACCTCTTTTTTGAAAAAGACGGACCGGTCACAGATCATATCGAACCGCTCCCGGGTGATCGAGACGAAGCCGAGACCTAGGAGACTGGAAACGGCAGCTGTCGCGATCCCCGCATCGGCCGCTCCCGAAAGGACAGCCAGCCCCACCTCGATGTGCGTGAACACCTCCCGGTCATACCCGACAATCCGGCCGGGGGGGATGCCCGCCTTCGTCAGATGGTGATCCAGCAGCAGGCGGGTCCCGGAACCGGCCTGCCGGTTGACGAATCGGACCCCTTTACGGGCCAGGTCCGCGAATTTGCCGATACGGAGGGGATTTCCTCTGGCGGTGACAAATCCGAGCTCCCGGTGGAAGAGATTGACCACCACGGCCTGGACGTGGGGAACCTGCCTCTCCAGGTAGGGAATGTTGTATTCGCCGGTTTCGGGGTCGAGCAGATGCGACCAGGCGATGTCCGTGAAGCCCTTCTCAAGGGCGGCGAGCCCCTCCATGCTCCCCGTATTCGCCGAAAAAACGAACAGTTCCGGATAGCGTTTCCGCAGGCAGGTGTGGAGCACATCGAGAACCGGATCGTTGCTGCCCGAGGCCAGAAGCGCTCCCGGAACCCGGTCGGTTTTCTGCCTTGCCGCTTCCAGTCCCGATCGGGCGTCCGCCTCGATCCACCCGTCGATCACCCTTCTGGGAAAGATCCATTTGCCCGTGACCCGCGTCGCCGGTATCCGCCCCGTTTTGATCAGGGCGTAGACCTGCTTTTCATGAATGCCCAGATAGGCGGCAACCTCCCTGGTGTTCATCATCTCAGCCGACATGCGTCTCCCCCTCTGGCACGGTGGCAGGGTAGCCGACGGAACGGGTCCTGTCAAGAAAAATCAGACATAAAATGACATATTATTACTGTTTCGTACAAATAATAACCAATCAACCCCATTGCCCCCATCCCCGGGTTGTGGTATAGGTGCGGCGATTCAGGCTGCAGGAATTCTTCAGAGGGAGTGACGTTGACCGAATTTTTCAAAGTCGTGACGCCGGAGCGGGTATTCGAGGCACTCTCCGGCTTCCCCCGCCTCCCGGTGGTGACCGTACCCGTCGATGACGCCCTGGGCAGGGTGTGCGGCGCCGATATCGCCTCACCGGAGGATCTCCCCCCCCTGCCCCGCGCGACGATGGACGGATACGCGGTGCGCGCGGCGGACACCTTCGGCGCATCGGATTCCGTTCCGGCATTCCTCGACGTGACCGGGTCCGTGGCCATGGGACGGATACCCGACATGACCATCGGCAAAAACCAGGCCGCCGCCATCTCCACGGGCGGATTCCTCCCCCGGGGTGCGGACGCCGTGGTGATGGTGGAATATACGGGACAGGCGGGCGAGGGTGCGATCGAAGTGTCCAGGTCGGTGACGTCCGGAGACAGCATTCTGGGACAGGCGGAGGACGCCGCACGCGGCGAGTGCGTGATTCCCGCCGGCAAGCGGCTTCTTCCCCAGGACATCGGTCTGCTGGCAGCGCTGGGCATCACCCGGGTGCCGGTGTACCGGCGTCCGGTTGCGGCCGTCATTTCCACCGGCGACGAGATCATCGCGATCACCGAGGAGCCGCCTCCCGGCCGGATCAGGGACATCAACACCCACTCCCTTGCCGCGCTTGTCCGTGCCTCGGGAGGCGACGCCGATCCCTTCGCCATCGTGCCGGACGACCCGGTCCTGCTCAGGGCCGCACTGGAGCGGGCGCTTGTGGATGACATCGTCGTCCTCTCGGGAGGCAGCTCGGTCGGCGAGCGCGATCACATGCTGGCCACGGTGGCCTCGATGCCCGGCGCGGAGGTCCATGCGCACGGCATCGCGATCAGCCCGGGAAAGCCGACGCTCATCGCTTCGGTCGGCGGCAAGCCGGTGTTCGGGCTTCCGGGACACCCCGTCTCCGCGCTCATGGTGGCACAGGTCTTTCTGGCGCCCTTCATCCGGTACCTCGAAGGGGAAGCGCTGGAGGGCCGGCCGCAGGGCCCTTCTCTGCGCGCCGTGCTGGCCGACTCGGTGCACTCGGCGCAGGGGCGCGAGGAGTACATACGGGTGAAAATCGAGGTCGGCCGGGCGGGTGTCCGTGCGCGGCCTGTCTACGGCAAGTCGGGCATGCTGTCGACCCTCGTGAAGGCGGACGGCTTCTTCGTCGTGCCCATACATACGGAAGGGATCCCCGCCGGTGAAGCGGTGGATGTGTATCTCTTCTGAATCCGGGGAGACCCATGGAAAGAAAAAAAAGGATCTACCGGAATCTGACCATGCTCGAGGAGGCGGGGCGTATCCTGAGGGAACGTTTCGGCAGCCTGCGTGTCGGGTCGGAGACCATCGCGGTGCGGGACGCGCAGGGCCGCATACTGACGGGATCGGTGAAGGCGCTCGCCTCGGTGCCGGCCTATCATGCCGCCGCCATGGACGGCATCGCGGTACAGGCCGCCGATACCTTCGGCGCACTGCCCGAAAAACCCGTCCTTCTGTCCCGCGACGCCGGACGCATGGTCGACACCGGCAATCCCCTTCCGGAGTGCACGGACGCCGTCGTCATGATCGAACAGGTGGAGGAAAGGCCCTCGGGCTGGGAAATCCGCGAGGCGGCCTACCCGTGGCGCAACGTGCGCAAGGCGGGCGAAGATATGGTGAAAGGGGAAATTCTTGTCCCGGCGCGGCACCGCATCGGGCCCTACGACCAGGCCGCCCTGCTCGCCGCCGGCATTCTGTCGATCGAGGTGTATAAAAAGCCGCGTGTCCTGATCATCCCCACGGGCGACGAAATCATCCGCCCGGAGGACGCCCCGTCGCCGCTTCCGAAGGGAGCGCTCCTCGAAGTGAACGGGCAGATGCTCGCCTCGCTGGCGGCGGAGTGCGGGGCGGAGTCGCGCATACACAAGCCGGTGCCGAACAACCCCGCCGAGCTGAGGGATGCACTCCGGGCCGCGCTCGCGGAGGGATACGATCTGGTCATGCTCATCGCCGGTTCTTCCGCCGGCTCGGAGGACTTCACCCCCGCGCTGCTCAACGAGGTGGGAGAGCTTCTGGTTCACGGCATCACCGTCATGCCGGGCAAGCCCTCGCTCCTGGCCGCGGCCGAGGGGCGGCCGGTGGTCGGCATCCCCGGATACCCCGTGTCGGCAGCCGTCGCTTTCAGGGAGCTTGCGCGCCCCCTGATCTACATCATGCAGGGGCTCGCGCCGCCGGAGTTCGACCGCGTGGAAGTGACGATCGGGCGCAAGATACCCTCGAAGCTGGGGCTCGAAGAGCACGTGCGCGCCGTCATCGGGAACGTGGGCGGGAGGCTCGTGGCGGTGCCCATCGCCGGCGGCGCGGGGGCCATCACCTCCATCGTCCGGGCCGACGGGATCATCCGTATTCCCCAGGAAGTGAGCGGACTTTCGGAAGGGGAGAAGGCGCACGCAGAGCTTCTCGCCCCGCGAAAGGCGATCAGCGACCGGCTGCTCGCGATCGGCTCGCACGACATGACCATCGATTTGCTCAGCAGTCTCCTGCAGGAGAAAACCGGCGGCAGGATCCGGATCTCGTCGAACAACGTGGGAAGTCTCGGCGGCCTGCTCGCGCTGAAGAGACAGACCGCGCACATGGCGGGCTCGCACCTGCTCGACACGGCCACCGGCGATTACAACCTGGCTTACATCGACCGATATCTGCAGGGGATACCCGTTGCACTCGTCACGCTGGTGCGCCGGTGGCAGGGCTTCATGACGCCGGCGGGAAACCCGAAACGGATCACGGGAATCGGCGATCTGAGCCGAACGGACATCGTTTTCGTCAACCGCCAGAGCGGCTCGGGCACCCGCGTTCTGCTGGACTATGAACTGGCCAGGGCCGGCATCGCGCCGGAGCGAATCAACGGCTACGGCTGCGAGGAGTATACCCACATGAACATCGCCATGGCCGTCGCCTCGGGAGCGGCGGACACGGGTCTGGGCATACACGCCGCAGCGCAGGCGCTTTCCCTCGACTTCGTCCCCGTCACGAAGGAACGCTACGACCTGGTCATCCCCCGTGCCTATCTGGACGACGAAAAGATACAGCTCCTTCTCGAGCTGATCCGATCCGACGCATTCAAGGAGAAAACACTCGAGCTGGGCGGGTACGACGTGCAGGAAACAGGACGGCTGGTCTGCCCGCCTTGACCATGCGGTGAAACCGCATCCCCTCATGATACCACCTCACCCTGCCGGTGACGGAGGGCGGTATTGCGTTGCCGGGATTCAACCGGGCGCAGCCCGTAAAACCGCCGCCCAGCCCGCGCACATCCCATGATTGCCTGTTGCATTCTCCCTCCGGATATCTTATGAGAGATCGGTTGTCCTCTTGAGCGCCGCAGGTCCATGCCCGGACCCATTCAAACGGGGAGGTGATTCGTGAAAGTAAGCCATTACCGTGACATACCGGCTACGGAACCGATGCCGGGGGTTAAGAAGCGGGTTGTGATCGGCCCCGACGACGGGGCGCCGAACTTCATCATGCGCGTCTTCGAAGTCGCACCCGGTCAGACGAGTCCAGACCATGCCCACCCCTGGGAGCATGAGATCTTCGTCCTCGACGGCGAGGGCGCGGCGCGCGACGGGAAAGGCAGGGAAAGGCCCTTCGGGACGGGGAGTATCCTGTTTCTCCCGGCCGGGGAAAAACATTGCATGATCAACAAGGGCAAGGATACCCTCCGTTTTATCTGCGTCATCCCCACGGGCGTGGAGTGATCCCGACGCCGGGACGATGGTGAAAACCTCTCCAGGCCCGGGAGTGCGACCACGCCGCGATCCGCCCGCAAATATGCGAAAGGAGGCAACATGGTCAAGAATATCCTGATCCCCGTCGATGGGTCCGATTACGGGAAAACGGCCATCGCCTACGGCATATATATCGCCCGGAAACTGGGTGCGCAGTTGAAGGGACTGCACGTCGTGGACATCCGCCTGATGCAGGGACCGGTTTTTACCGACATCTCGGGATCCATCGGCCTGCCGCCCTATCAGGAATTTCTCCCCGCCATCGAAAGCAGCCTGGAAGCCAAGGCCGTCCAGATCCTCGAGGAATTTCGCGAGCAGTGCGAGGCGGCCGGATTGCATCCCGAGACGAAGACGATCACGGGGGTCATCGACGAGGCGATCATCGAGGAGGGCCGTGCCTGCTGTGACTGGATACTGCTGGCCCAGCGGGGCGAACACTTTCACATCGGGAGCGGCGCGATCCTCGGTTCGACGGCACAATCCGTCGTCCGCCGTTCCGGCAAACCGGTCATGGTCACTCCCGAACATTTCCGGAATATCAGCCGGATGGCCCTCGCTTATGACGGGAGCGCTCCGGCGGAAAACGCCCTGGCCCTGGCCGCAGAACTGTCGGAACGGGCCGCCTGGCCGCTGTCGGTGGTCATCATCACGGATGATCCGGCACCCGGCGCGGAGCTCGCGGGAAAAGCGGAGGCATTCCTCAAGGACCGCAAGGTCGACGGCTCGTTCGTCCGCCTGAAGGGAAGGGAAGACAAGGTCCTTCTCAGATTCATCCGGGAGGGGACGGCCGACCTTCTCGTCATGGGGGCGTACGGCCATAACCGGCTCCGGGAGCTGATCCTGGGGAGCACAACCTCCGCCGTCATCCGCAAGAGCGCCATACCGGTCCTGCTGATCCGGTGAGCCTCGAATACAGAAACGGGAGTCATGCATGGAACAGACTGACAGCAAAACAAACCCTCTGCCCCTGAGCGGAATTCGCGTGCTCGAGCTGTCGCTCGCGGTCATGGGCCCTACGGCGGGGATGGTCCTGGCCGACATGGGAGCGGAGGTGATCAAGATCGAGCCCGCCCCCAGGGGGGACGACACCCGGCGCATCAAGGGCTTCGGAACCGGTTTTTTCCCGGCCTTCAACCGGAACAAGAAGAGCCTCGTTTTGGACCTGAAGAGGCCCGACGGAAAAGCCGTCATGGACAAGCTCATTGAAACCGCGGACGTGCTCCTGGAAAATTTCGCCCCGGGCACCATCGACCGGCTGGGTTTCGGCTACGACCGTGTGAGCCAAATCAATCCCCGGCTCATCTTCTGCTCGTTGAAAGGTTTCATGCCCGGGCCTTACGAGAAGCGACCCGCGCTCGACGAGGTGTGCCAGATGATGGGCGGGCTGGCTTACATGACCGGCCCTGCGGGCAGGCCGCTGCGGGCGGGGGCGTCGGTCCTGGATATCATGGGGGGCAGCTACGGCGTCATCGGCATCATGACGGCGCTCTATGAGCGGGAAAAAACGGGCCGCGGCCGGCATGTCCTGGCCACCCTGTTCGAGGCCGTCGTCATGCTGATGGCCCAGAACATGGCCGTCGCCGCCATCACCGGACAGCCCATCCCCCCCATGCCGGAGCGCGGCCGGTCCTGGTCGGTGTATGATCTCTTCGAAACGGCCGACGCGGATCAGGTGTTCGTGGGGATCACCAGCGATGCGCACTGGCAGAGGTTCTGCACGTGTTTCGGCTATGACGACCTGAAGGACGACAGCCGGCTGGCCACGAACAACAGCCGGGTGGATGAGCGGGAATGGTTCCTGCCCGAGCTCCGCCGCCGGCTCGCCAAGCTGACCCGAACCGAGATCATGGAAAAGGCCGAGGCTGCCTGCATCCCCTTCGCACCGATCGCCCGTCCCGAAGACCTCTTCGAGGACCCCCACCTGAACCAGTCGGGGGGGTTGCTGGACACCACCCTGCCGGACGGCAGAAAAACGAAGCTTCCCAAAATACCGCTGCGGATCAGCGGTTACGACTTCGTCTTGCGCAACGATCCCCCCCCCCTGGGCGAGGGCAGCGAGGAGCTGCTCCTCTCGCTGGGATACGAGCGCAGCCGGATCGAGGAGCTGAAAAAGGAGGGGGTCATCGGACCGCAGTGATAGC
>JBFMBA010000455.1:0-3463 GCA_040755475.1 Thermodesulfobacteriota bacterium | reverse complement strand
GTCCAGCGCCGCATTGGCGTTATAATTCATGGGCGGCATGCCGGGCATGGGGGGCATATAATACTGCACCGTCACCTTGGCATTGGTCACATCGGCGCCCGCGGCATCCTTGATGGAAATGAACATCTGATTGTTGCCGGTGGTCGGCGGGTTTCGGTCCATTTTGACCACCACGTTGTAATCGTCCGTCTTCTTGGTCACCACATAGTCTTTTGCCGCCGCCGTGCCGGCAGCCAGCGCCACCATCATTACCGCCAAAACCCATCTTTTCATCGCTTTTCTCCTTATATGTTTTGAATACCAGCCATAACAAAACCGCTCTCCGTGAGCGGCACACCTCTGACCCCGCGCAATCGGGTTTCTGCTTCTTTTCCCCTCCCTGGGGTCTCCCCCCTTCGTGCAAGGGGTGTGCCAGCGGTATCTGCCGGGTTGGAAAATCTAACTACTTGTAATAATGGTCTATTTTTTTTATGAAAGGGGGCTCGTCGCTCTGAGAGGCGTGATTCGGGTGCGTATTTTTTTCTCACATGCGGACCCTGAAAGGGAGTGTGCGAATATTATTCGCAATGGGATGCTGTTGCCGCAACGATCCGGTGATCTGAAAATCGCAGTTCCCATGTGACCCGCAGGGGCGTGCAATATGACGGTCCGGCCCGCCTTCGGGCGGCGTTACGGTGGCGTTCCCGCCGGAGGTGTGATAAGGTGCGCCGTCCTGCTGCGAAAGAAGGTGATACGGATGATCTCCGGATCGGGAGCGACCGAAAAGAAACCTACCCTGTGGTACGGCTGGGTGATCCTGGGCGTGGTGTTTCTCATCATGTCGGCGATGGTGAGCGCGCGCAATTCGCTGGGATTTTTCTTCAAGACGATCTCCGGCGAATTCGGCTGGAACCGGGCACAGACGGCGGGCGCCTTTTCGATCGGCATGCTTGTCCAGGCCCTCTGCTCTCCCCTATTCGGCAGCCTGGGTGAAAGGTGGAGCCTGCGCTGGATGATGGCCGCCGGGGTCTTTTTCGGCGGTGCGGCGCTGCTGATCGGCTCGTCGATCGGCGGTCTCTGGCAGTTCTACCTCATGTACGCCCTTCTGAATGTGGGATTTTCCGCATCCACCTTCGTTCCGCAGGTCCAGATTCTCTCCAACTGGTTCGTCAGGAAGCGCGGCCTGGCCATGGGGATCGCCAATTCCGGGCAGGGGTTTGCGGCCGTTCTGAATCTCACAATCCCGTTCCTTATCGCGGCGATCGGTTGGCGCAGCAGCTATCTGGTGCTGGCGGGGTTCATCATGATCTGCGTTTTTCCGACGGCGGCGGTCCTGCTGCGTGACGATCCCCGGCGGCGGGCCACCGTGGCCGATGCGCCCTTTCTCAGCGCGGTGGAACGCAGCGACGCCCATGCGAAGGAAACCGCATCCCCTGTCGGCCGCAACGCGGTGCCGGCGGTCGCGTCTTTCTGGCCGCGGGTATTTTCGCTCCGGTTCTTACTCGTCGCCCTGATTTTCAGCGCCGTCGCCTTCAGCCTCACCGGGACGACGGTTCATATCGTTCCCCACGCAACGGACCAGGGATTCACCCCCGAGCAGAGCGCGTTCATCTTCCTGCTCTGGGGGATCTGCGCGATTTCGGGGAACCTGATCAGCGGCATCTCGGACTCCCTGGGACGGGTCTGGACATTCTGCGTAGGCACCGCGCTGGGGCTGTGCGCCTGCGCCCTGCTCGCCCTGTTCGCCGGCGGGATGTCACCTGTGTGGTTCTATGGGGGGGCGGCCCTGTCGGGATTGTCGCTGGGTCTGATGAGGCCCACGGCCTCCGCGTTTCTGGCGGATCATTTCGCAGGGCCGGGCTTCGGGAAGCTCAACGGGACGGCGGTGACCATTTTTGCCCTTTCCGGTGCGCTGGGAAGTTATGCCATGGGCTATCTTTTCGATATCTCGGGAAGCTACCGGAGCGCCTTCACGGTCATTGCCGTCCTCTCGCTGGCGGGAGCCGGATCCGCGGTCGCGCTCGGCCGGATGGACCGGCCGGCGCAGACAAGAAATTCACCTTGACAGCGGTGCGTAATTCATATAAAAAAAACGATCCATTGAAAATGACCCGAAGGAGGAAGGTTTTTTGATCGTACACAAATCGGTAGTCAAGCGAAGCAGGCAGGCCCTGAAGCATCGCCAGCGCAACATCTCCATCAAGTCCAGCATCAGGACCGGGATCAAGACCGTTCTGGCGGCGGTGGACAGCAAGGATGCCGAGGCGGCCAAGGCGGCACTGGCCAGGATCGCTCCGGCGATTGCCAAGGCGGCGGCGAAGGGGACTTTTCACAAGAAGACCGCCTCGCGCAAGACCTCCCGCCTGACGAAGCAGGTCAACAGCCTGAAGGCCTGATCCCCTCTCAGAAATCGGACATCATCAAACGGTAGACTTTCTCTGCCGAGTCGGAGGCGAGCTTGGTCAGCGC
Source organism: Thermodesulfobacteriota bacterium (assembly GCA_040755475.1). Classification (GTDB taxonomy): domain Bacteria; phylum Desulfobacterota; class Syntrophia; order Syntrophales; family UBA5619; genus JAKAFS01. The sequence goes on along the minus strand of JBFMBA010000455.1, from coordinate 1,015 downwards.
GTTTCTGCGGCTGGTCTCCATCGCTCCGACGGAGGTCACGAGGTAATCTGCGGTTCCTGTGTAGGCGCTGTTGGACCAGAGGATTTTCCCCCCCGCCGTCTCCTCGAAGAAGAGCTCCAGCGTCACCGTGATACGGTCTTCGGCCGAGAAGCTGGTCCCCGTTTTGTAGGCGAGCGGGGCCGTTTGCAGGTTGGCGATCGTTCCCCGCAGGACGGCACCCGCCTCTTCCCTGCTGGAGACCAGCCTGAAGTGTCCGCGCTGGACGATCTCGCTGCTGAAGGCGGAGCGGAAGATGTTTTCGGCATTGGCCTCGCTGGTCCGGTTGTTGAACACATCCACGTACACCGTCTTGATCGCGGGATAGGCCGATTTGATCGTTCCCGAAAAGCGGTATCCGCAGCCGGCCGACACAAGGAGCGCAAGGGCCACGCAGATCCAACCCGTAACGTTACCCCACGGCCGCTGTTCGCTCCTGTCTTTCATGATCTTTTCCTCCTCGATACCCTCTGCATCACTTGGAGATCATCTTCCCCGCAAGCATGCATTGGAGATTTTTCGGGGCCCCCGCCCCCGCTGCGCAGCGTGCGCGAAGACGACTGATTGATCCGGCTGATCCGCCGGCCGGGGAGGGGCGGCACCCTCAATCCCGCACGACGATGTTCACCAGTTTCTTCGGCACATACACCTGCTTGACGACTGTTTTGCCCGCGATCTGCCGGGCGATCTTCTCGTCGGCCAGCGCCAGGGCCGTGATCTGCTCGGCCTCCTCGTCGGCGGGAACCTCAATCCGGCTGCGCACTTTTCCATTGATCTGGATGACGATCGTGATCACCTCTTCCGACGCGACCGTCGGGTCGAAGACCGGCCAGGCCACATTGGCCAGTTCCTCCGTCCGGCCCAGGAGATTCCAGAGCTCCTGGGTGATGTGGGGAACAATGGGGGCCAGCAGCAGGATGATGGTCTCCACCGTCTCCCGGACAACGGCGCGGCCCAGCCGGTCGGCAGAGGCGGGCCG
>JBFMBA010000454.1:0-3997 GCA_040755475.1 Thermodesulfobacteriota bacterium | reverse complement strand
GGTACAGCATCGGTTACGGCAGAACGTTCATCGCGCGCCGGCCCACCCGGATCGCCACCATCCCCGTCGGTTACGGCGACGGATTCGGCTGGCTTCTCGGGAACCAGGGGGAGGCCCTGATCAGGGGAGGACGGGTCCCCGTCGTCGGGCGGGTTTCGATGGACATGTGCACCCTCGACGTGAGCCGCGTCCCGCAATGCCAGGTCGGGGACGAAGTGGTTCTCATGGGAGAGCAGAACGGCGAGCGGATCACCGCCGACGACATCGCCGCGAAGGTCCACTCGATCAGCTATGAGATCCTCTGCGCCCTCGGAAAGCGGGCGCCGCGGATCTTCCTCCACAAGGGACAGGCCGACCTCGTGGAACCGAGTCTGAGAAGGATCTTCATCCCCGACGAAGAGAGCTCCATTGCCCGGATCGACAACATCATCCGACGCTGCTTCCAGACGCGGGCGCGCAACGAGGAGCTCGGCGACGCCATCTACTACGAAATGTTCGAAACGCTCTTCGGCAAGGAGGATCGCCAGCTCGAGCTGCGCAGCGATTTCCGCTACGATATCCGGATGACCCAGTTCGCGCCCGGGGAGGTCCCCGACACGCTCCGGGAGGAGTACTTCAAGATCACGACCCGCGTGGAATACACGAAGGCCGTCCGGAACCCGGTATTCATGATCGGCTGCGCCCTGGACAACCGGCAGCTCGCCGATTTCTTCGAGGACAAGCGATGCGAATACCGCTGGCTGCTGAACCGGGGGGAGGGCCTCGTCCCGGAACGGGACTTCCGGGTGAACCGCGTCCGCATCGATCACCAGGACGTCGCGCTCATCCGGACGGAAAACACCCCGCGGGGATACCAGGTCTGGTGCGGCTCGGACGACCTCAAGAAAAAGCTGAACCGCCAGGTCCGCGTGGAGATCGAGATCGAGACAAAAAAACTCAAAAGCAACAAGCTGTTCTCCGCCTACCTCGTCTATCCGACCCGGGGGATGGAGATCTCCTTCGATTATGGGGGAACGAACATCAAGAACGTCCGGGATGTGGGGTTTTTCGCCGGCAAGCATCCCTACCCGGCAGTGACGCGGGAAAAGGGCAAATCAGTCACGCTCAGGCTGGACGACCGGACATGGATCTTCCCCACGAGCGGCGTGACGTTCGTCTGGGATCTGTAAGACAGGGCAGAAAGGGCGGGGCGCATGGGAAAATTGCGCGTGGGTGTGATCCTGGGAGGCATGTCCTCGGAGAGAGAGGTATCGCTCAACAGCGGCCGCAACGTTTTCGACCATCTCGACCGGGAGGCGTACGATCCCCGGGCGGTCTTCATGGACGGCCGGGGGCGTCTCTGGGTGATCCCCTGGCAGCTCATCTCCCAGAACACGACGAAAGACATCACCGAGCGGCTCGACGCCGAAGCGCGCCGGATCGCCTACGAGGATCTCAGGGCGGAGATCGACTTCGCATTCATCTCCCTTCACGGCAAATTCGGCGAGGACGGCTGCCTGCAGGGCCTTCTGGAGCTGCTCGGGATTCCCTATACGGGACCCGGCGTCCTGGCCTCGGCGCTCGGCATGGACAAGCATATCCAGCAGAAGATCCTCCAGGCGGCAGGCATCGGCGTTCCCGAAAGCGCCCTCGTCCGGGAGGAGGCCTGGCGGGCCGATCCCGGAGGGGTAGCGAAGGCGCTCCTGGACCGGTTCAGGCCGCCCCTGTTCACGAAGCCCCCGCGCGAGGGGTCGAGCATCGGCGTGACGCTGGTGCGGGACGAGGCCACCCTTGCCGAGGGCATCGAAAAGGCCCTGCAATGGGACCGGGCGGTCCTCGTCGAGGAGTTCCTGGAGGGGACCGAATTCTCCTCGATCATCCTGGAGGAGGACGGGGAGCCGCAGGCCCTGGAGCTCACGGAGATCGCGCCCCAGAGCGAGTACTTCACCTATGACGACAAGTACATGCCGGGCCGCTGCCGGAAATACACTCCCCCCAAGAGCATCCCGCCGGCGGTGGCGGAGGCGATCAAGCGGGAGGCGGTCAGGGCCTTCCAGGCGCTGGGCTTCCGGTCCTACGGGCGGATCGACGGCTTCTACATGCGGGATGGCCGGATTCTCATCACGGACCCCAACTCCGCCTCGGGCATGGCCCCCTCCTCGTTCTTCTTCGAGCAGGCGGCCTGCGCGGGGATGCTTCCCGCGATGATCATCAGCCGGCTGATCGAGAACGCCCTGGTCATCCACCGCGGAAAGAGCGGCCCGCTGTGACCGCGGCGCAACGCAGCCGGCCGGTAAGGGCAGCTGCCAGAGCAACGGGATGCGGGCCATCTGATCTGATCGCAGCACGGCGACGCCGGCCGTCAAGGGGGGCTGGGCCGGCGGGACGCACCCCGGCCGTTCACGATCGAACGTCGCGAGGTTTTTTTATGCGTCCAGGTCGTTGGCGAAGCATCGTACTGTTCATCCTGGCGGCCTTATTGCCCGACGTGGCCATCGCCGCGGAAAAACCGCTCTGGGAGCTGGGTGCGGGAGTTGGGATTCTCCAGATGCCCGATTACCGCGGCTCGGATAAAAACAGACTGTATGTCCTGCCCTATCCCTACTTCATCTACCGGGGCGACGTGTTGAAGGTGGACCGGGAACGGATCACCGGACGAATCTTCAAGACCGACCGCCTCGTGCTGGACTTCAGCTTTTTCGGCCAGGTGCCCGTCAGGAGTTCGGATAACGACGCCCGGCGCGGCATGCCCGATCTGGATCCGACCTTTGAAGCAGGCCCGGCGCTGAATATCACGCTGCTGGACGATCGCCGGGTGGACTACAAGCTGAACCTCAACCTGCCCGTCCGCGCCGGCTTCTCGACGGATTTCCACTCGGTGCGGCACGAGGGCTGGGTGTTCGCTCCGCGGCTGGTTTTCCAAAAAAACGACCTGATTCCCGAGACCGGCCTGAATCTGGGGGTTTCGCTGGGACCGATCTTTGCCGACAGCGGCTATCACCATTATTACTATTCGGTCGAGCCCGTCTATGCCACCGACTCACGGCCCGCCTACTCCGCGAGTGGCGGATACGGCGGATCCGCGCTTACGCTCGGCATGAACAAAGAATATAAGCAGCTGGTCTTTAACCTCTTCGTCAGCATGGATTTTCTCCACGGCGCCGTGATCGAAGACAGCCCTCTGGTCAAAACGAAAACTTCCGTCATGAGCGGCTTCTCGGTCTCCTGGATCTTCGGGAAATCGGAAAAAAATGTAATGGTGGAAAGGTAACGTTACACGACGGTCAGCAGCAGATAGGCCATCGAGAAGCGGCCGCTCTCGGGGATGAAGCACAGAAGCTTCTGCCCCTCCCGGAGCCTTCCCGAATGAAACAGCTCCTCGAGGATGACGTAGATCGAGGCCGATCCGGTGTTCCCCTTGTAGGCGAGGTTGGTGAACCACTTCTCGTAGGGAACGGCGAACCCGATCTTCTCCATCGCCTCGAACACCTTGTCCCGGAAGTAATGCGAGGAGTAGTGGGGCAGAAACCAGTCCACCTCCCCGGCCTTCAGGTTTCGCTTCTCTATGGTCCGGGCCAGGGCTTTGTCGATCGCCACCTTGACGATCTCCTCGTTGAGAATGCCCACATCCTGCTTCAGGGCAAAATAGTTCTGATCGAGCGCCTCCCTGGGAGAGGCGAGCCGGCGCCAGCCCGTCACCGACCCGTCGTCGTTCTTCACGGCCCCCATGTACATGCACGTCTCGTACTGGCCGGCGTAGGAGACGTGGTCGATCCACTCCACCCGCAGTGACAGCCGGTCCGTATTTTTCTTCGACGACAGGAACACCGCCCCGGCGGCGTCGGAGAGCATCCAGCGCAGGAACTCCGATTCGAAGGGCAGCGTGGAATGACGCCTTCCGTCCCCGTGGCCGGGCAGGTGCTCGAAGAACCCGGCCCGGATGAGCGAGGAGGCGATTTCCGATCCCGTCGCCACTGCGTTGTCGCTCAGCCCCAGCGCCACGTTCATGTAGGCGTAC
>JBFMBA010000453.1:0-6193 GCA_040755475.1 Thermodesulfobacteriota bacterium | reverse complement strand
CTCTCCCCCCTTTTTTTGTCTCCCCTTTTTCCTCTTTTTCATCTAAGGATGAGGCGGCTTACGGCAGACGATGTCTGATGATCTGTCTGACAGGTGTCAGGTCAGCGCCTGGAGTCGACGCGCTCCTTGAGCTCTTTGCCGACTTTGAAGAAAGGAAGGCGCTTCGGCGACACCTTGATGCTCTTTCCGGTTTTGGGGTTTCTACCCGTATAGGCGTCATATTCCCGCACGACGAAGCTTCCAAATCCCCTGATTTCGATCCGCCCGTTTTTCTTGAGTTCGTTCGTAAATCCCTTGAACACCAGATTCACCAGGTCGATCGCTTTCTTTTCAGTCAGGTTTTCCTTTCGACTCAACGCCTCAATCAGCCCAGATTTGTTCATGACCTCCTCCTTAGAATCGCCTGTCACGGTAATACCCCATCCCCGGGTTGAACAGATCAGGGATTATTTCATAACGTGATAATATATCTTTATTTCCGGCGACTATTATTTATTTTCCCCTGAATGTCAAGACAATTTTTTTGCTTTTTCCGGGCTCCGGCCAGCGCCAGTAGCCCTTCCACCTCCCGCTGCACGAGCATTCGCCAGGCTCCCTCCTGCAGGGGGGCCAGAGCGAGGTCCGCCAGGGCGACGCGGATCAGGCGGGTGACCCGGTGGCCGATGGACTCGAAAGCCCGTCTGATCACGCGGTTTCTTCCATCGGTCAGGGTGAGGCTCAGCCAGGTGCTCCCGGGATTGGCCTTTTCCAGTTCGATCCCCACGGGCATGAATGTTCCGTCGGGCAGGTCGATCCCCTTCTCCAGCGCCCTGATCTCCTCTTTGCGCAGGGCAGCCGCCACCTTGACGCGGTAGGTCTTGGGGATCCCGAAGCGGGGATGCTGGAGCCGCTGGGCGAACTCCCCGTCATTGGTCATGATCAGAAGTCCTTCCGAGTCGTAGTCCAGGCGTCCCACGGGGTAGACGCGCACCGTGATGCCTTTGAGCAGATCCGTCACGATGGGCCTCCCCTGCGGGTCGCTCAGGGTCGTCACGTACCCTTTGGGCTTGTGCAGCATGAGATAGAGCTTCTCGGTCTCCGGCGAAATGAGCCTGCCGTCTACCCGAATCTGATCCGTTTCGGGGTCCGCCTTCGTTCCCGGTTCGGTCACGACAATCCCGTTGACGCTGAGGCGCCCCTCGGCGATCATTTTCTCCGCCGCCCGGCGCGACGAGATGCCGGCCATCGAGAGGATCTTCTGCAGACGCATCAGGGCCATTCGCTCCCGCCTCCCGTCATTTCAAAGCGTCCATCCGTCATTCCTGCAGATCCTTCAGCTCGCGGAGGGTCGGCAATTCGGACAGGTCCCTCAGATTGAACACCTCGAGGAATTTCCTGGTGGTTCCATAGATGATGGGCTTGCCGGGAACATCCTTCCTGCCCACGATCCGGACGAGTTTTTTCTCCAGGAGCCCCTTGAGCGCGCCGCTCGCATCAACACCCCGGATCCGGTCGATCTCGGACTTGACGAGCGGCTGCCGGTAGGCAACCACGGCCAGGGTCTCGATGGCGGCCGGCGAGAGCATGGACGGCCTGGTCGCTTTGAGTTTCCGTATCCAGGGGGCCATGTCCTCCCGCGTCCGGAACTGGAAGCCGCCGGCCACCTCCGCCAGACGGAACCCTCCCCCCCGTGCGTCATGCTCCTGCACCAGCCTCTGGAGGATAGCCGAAATGTCCCGCTTCTGTGCATCGGGGATCATTTCCGCTATCCGCTCCGCCGTGAGGGGGCTTTCCGAGGCAAAGACGATCGCCTCGATGATCGCCATCTTTTCTTCCATCAGCTATCCTTATGATTTTTTTCGCCACTTGAAAATCATGTATCGGAAGCACGCATTGGAGATTTTTCGGGGCCCCTGCCCCCGCAGCGTAGCGCCATTGCGGAAAATGGGGACAGCTCCCTATTTTGCCCTCTTTTTCCGTTGAGCGAAGCGAGGAGGTGCAGGGTCGAAAAAGGTCCAGCGTGCGCAGGGAGCATGATTTCCAAAGTCACTCCTCCACCGCCAGAAACAGCCTGATCGGGCCGAAGGGTCCGGACTGGTAGGCCTTGATCATGCGGAGCTTCATCAGCTCCAGAATCGCCAGAAAGGTGTAGACGATCCCTTTGCGGTCCGTCCTTGCGCCGAGGAGCTCCGTGAAGGTCAACTGCCGGCTTTCGGTGAGCCGCTCCATGATCTCGTTGATCCGCTCCGTCAGTGACATCCGGTCCGTGTCGATCACCAGGTCGTCCGAGGGGTCCAGACCCGCGATGATCCGTCGAAAGGCCTGCACCAGCTCAAAGACGCCGATCTCGATCTCCCCTTCGTCCTCTTCTTCCGCGACAGCCTGATCCTCCGCGGTCGCTCCCCGCGAAAAGACATCGCGGTCCAGGAGGGGACGCGCCTCCAGGCTGAGCGCCGCTTCCTTGAAGGTCTGGTACTCCAGCAGCTGCCGGACCAGCTCCGCACGCGGGTCCTGGCCTTCCTCCCCCGATTCCTCGTCCTCCGCGGGCGGCAGAAGCAACCGGGACTTGATGTGGATCAGCGTCGCCGCCAGGACGAGATATTCTCCTGCCAGGTCCAGGTTGAGGGACCGCATCATGTCCAGATAGGCCAGGTACTGCTCGGTGATCAGCGCGATGGGGATGTTGTAGATGTCGATCTCGTTTTTCCGGATCAGGTAGAGCAGCAGGTCCAGCGGACCCTCAAAGATGTCGAGCTTGATTTCATAGCTCATGGTTGATTTTCAGTGCTTCGCGCACCTCCGCCAGCGTCACCCGGGCAATGGCGGCCGCCCGCCGGTTTCCGTCGGCGATGACGGCCCTGACCTCATCGGGGTGGCTCAGGTAGTGCTCGCGCCTTTCGTGGATCGGCCGCATCCCCTCGGCAAGGGCGTCGGCCAGCAGCCGCTTGCACTCGGTGCAGCCGATGCCCGCGCTCCGGCAGGCCGATTCGATCTCGGCAACCCTTCCGGCGGCCGAATAGAGCGCATGGAAGGTCCGGACGTTGCAGAGTTCCGGCCGGCCCGGATCGCTCTTCCGCTGGCGCTGGGGATCGGTGAACATGGCGGCGACTTTCCGGCGCAGGGCGTCGCCCCGGTCGCTCAGGAAAATCGAATTGTCGTAGGACTTGCTCATCTTCCGGCCGTCGATGCCCAGGAGCTTCGGGATGTCCGTCAACAGCGGCTCGGGGACGGGAAAGATCTCGCCGTAGAGAAAATTGAAGCGGCGGGTGATCTCGCGGGTCAGCTCCACATGGGGAAGCTGATCGATGCCGACGGGCACGCCATAGGCCTTGTACATGATGATATCGGCGGCCTGAAGGACCGGATAGCCCAGAAACCCGAACGTCGAGAGGTCCTTCTGCGCCAGCTCCTCCTTCACTTCCTTGTACGTGGGATTGCGCTCCAGCCACGCCAGGGGGGTGATCATGCACAGCAGCACGAACAGTTCGGCGTGCTCCTTGACGGCCGATTGGATGAAGAGCGTGCTTTTCTCGGGTTCCAGGCCCGCGGCCAGCCAGTCGATCACCATGTCGATCGTGTTCGCCCGGATCTCGCCTGTGGCCGCGTAGTCGCTGGTCAGCGCGTGCCAGTCGGCCACGAAGTAATAGCATTCGTAATCGCCGTGATTCTGGAGGGCGATCCAGTTCGCCAGCGCGCCGTGGAGATTGCCCAGATGGAGCTTGCCCGTGGGCCTCATCCCGCTCAATATCCGTTTTCCCGCCACCCGTTCCTCCGGCCATCGAACGAAAAGACCCCCACAGAGAACAATGGAGGCCTTTCGGTTCGACTCTTGATGCTTCCCTTATTTGACCTTGTCTGCCAACGCCTTGCCTGCCTTGAATTTGATCACCTTCTTGGCGGCGATCTTGATCGCCTTGCCGGTCTGCGGGTTTCTTCCGGTGCGGGCCTTTCGCTTCACCACGGAAAAGGTTCCAAACCCCACGAGCCCGAGTTTGCCGCTTTTCTTGAGTTCCCTTGCCACCGCCGAGGTGTAGGCTTCCAGCGCCTTCGCGGCTGCCGCCTTCGTCACCCCCGCTCCCTCTGCCATCGCGCCAATCATCTCTGCTTTCGTCATTCCTTTTACCTCCCCCTTTCATCGATGTTATTGGAACAACACGATTTGGCCCTACCCCCGGCGGCCAAATCCATACACGATCATCGCCTGCACCCGGACAGAGACCGGCAACAATCCATCATCATTGCAACTACCAGGACCCTTGAAGACCACCAACAAAACCAACCCGTCTCGAATATCCGGCAATGGGCTGACACATGAGCGGAGCCGCTGCAGCATCGCGAAAGCGTTGCAGCAAGAGAGCTTGGAGCTACCCCTAACACAAAGAAAATCTACAATCAAGAAAAATTTTTCATTTTTTTTCAGCAATGACGGTGGCTTGACAGGTATGAGGCCTTGAATTGCACAGCCACCGGGCAACCGGGAAGGTGAACCGCGGACCTGCGAAGGTCGATCGGCCGGCCATTTGCCCCTCCCCTCGCCTGCCTAGCGTCCTTTTTCTCTTTTAATAACGAGGAAATAGAGCTCGCCTCTTTCCTTGAGGCTCCCGGCGAGCATTTCTGCCTCATCACCGGTTCCGCAGAACAGATCGACCCGACCGGGTCCCTTGATCATGCCGCCCGCGTCCTGATTGACCACGAACCGGGAGAAGGGGGTCCAGGAGAGGGGGTTTCCCTCCCGGTCCAGGACGGGCTTGCGCATCCGGATGAAGGCGAGCGCCCCCCGCGGAAAGACGGCAGGGTCCGTGGCGATGGAGCGGCCTGCCGTCAGAATCTCCCCGATCGAGCCGACGGGGCCCTCCTTCACCTCCCGGAAAAAAATGAAGCTCTCGTTGTGTCCGAGGATCTCATCCAGTTCATCCGGATTCTCCCTCAGGTAGCGCTTGATCGCCTGATAGGACATGTCCTGCGCGGTGATCTTCCCCGTATCGATCAGGTAACGCCCCAGGCTCTGGTAGGGCCGGCCGTTCTTCAGCGCATAGCCGATCTGGAGGAGTCTTCCGCCGGGGAGCCGGATTTTTCCGGACCCCTGGGTGTGGAGAAAGAACAGGTTGATCCGGTCGTCAACCCAGGCGATCTCCAGTTTTCGGCCGGCCAGCGCCCGGAGATCCTCGATTTCGCTCCGGCTGTAATAGGGAACGAGTTCCCCGTCCTTCACCCGGCCGACAAGCTGATCCCCCTGGCTCTTTTCCCTGAACCTCCCCAGGTTCACCACGACCGCGTCGTCCGGCGCCCTGTAGACGGGATACCGGAATCTCGCAGTGCGCTTGAGCGACCCATCCAGGATCGGCTCGAAATAGCCGGTGAACAGCACCGTGTCCTTTCCGTCCAGGCCGGTTGACCGGTAGACGTCGAAGGTCTCGCGTATGCGCTCCTGCTTTCTGGCGGCCGGCTCGTTCCGGCGCAGGATCTCCCGGAGCGCAAGGAGAGATTCCCGCAGCTGGCGAACGGTCACCGTCGCGTCGCCCATCCGGTGGGGGCCGCTCCCGGCGGCCCGGGCATAGTACTGGAGGCTCTTGTCCATTGCCTTCTCCAGCGAGGCGAGATCCATGTCGTCGGCGAATAGCGGCATCCGGTCGCCGGGCAGGCGGACCAGAGGAGGCGGCTTCGGAACGACGGGGGGAGGCGGCATCTCCGGCGGCGGTATGACCGCGGGGGCCGGCGGGACAGCGGGCGGCGCCGGTATTGCCACCGGCGGCGGGGGTTTGACCTCGGGCGGCACGGGTCTTTTCACCCGGGGTGCGCACCCGGACAGGAATGACAGGACAACCAGCAGGATCAGCGCGCGCCGCAGCATCTCACAGCTCCAGGATCATGGACACTTCGTCGCAGAAATCGGGATACTTGGAACAGCGGAAGCAGTCCGACCAGATCTTCTCGGGCAGCGTGGAGCGCTTCACATCCAGGAAGCCGAGCTTCCGGAAAAACCCGTGCTTGTAGGTCAGCGTGAAAATCCGGAAAAGCTCGAGCGTGATCGCTTCGGAAATGCAGGCCTCCACCAGGTTCCGTCCGATCCCCTCCTTTCTGCGGTCCTCATCCACATAGAGCGAGCGGATCTCCGCCAGATTCTCCCAGACGATGCTCATCGCGCAGATCCCGATGATCTCGTTTTTCCCGTCGTCCTGATAAATGAAGAAATCACGGAGACTTCCGTATATGT
>JBFMBA010000452.1:0-3009 GCA_040755475.1 Thermodesulfobacteriota bacterium | reverse complement strand
GCCAACCGACGTTTCCTGGAACCCGGGGGCCCGCCGCCGCGGGATGGTTCCTCGCGGTGAGGCGCCTCGCCGCGGGGTCGGAAGCCCGGCCACCTCTCGCCCGCATGCCGGGGGAGGGGGTTATTTCCGACAGGATCGGAATGAGTCCCCGATGCACGGTGTCCAGGTCGCATGGAGGTCCCCCCTGCGAAGGGGCAGTCGGACGATGCGTCCCGGTCAGCCCTCCGCCTTCCGGCACTGGATACGCAGCGAGCCGGCAATTTCCCTGAGAAGGGGCAGTTTTTCGATCCCCGCCCCCCAGCGTTCCAGGGGTTCCAGCAGCCACGCCGGCGTCCGGGGATGGATGAAATCGAAGGGTTCCGCCAGGACATCGACAAACCCGGCGCCGCGGAGCCTTTCCGCGATCCGCCCCCGGAAAAAAGCCGTCTCATCGGGGGACTCGCCGGCGAGGCGTCTGATGTAAGGGAGATTCTTGGTCAGCGCCACCTGCGGGTTCATCATGTTGGGCTCTGTAAAGAGCATGCCGCCGCCGGGCTTCAATATCCGGATCCATTCCGCGAGCGCGCGGCCGACCTCCAGATGATGGAGCGATGAGCTGCCCACGACGAAATCGACGCTCCCCGATCTGAACCCCGTCCGGCACGCGTCCCCGACGATGAAAGCGACGTTGGCCGACGGAACCCTCGCCCTGGCTGTCCTGATCAGTGCATCGGAAACATCGATGGCCAAAATGGTGTTCGCGGTGCGGGCCAGCTCGCGGGTGAAAAGCCCCGTGCCGCAGCCGATCTCCAGGACGCGGCCCCGGCGGTTCCCTATGAACTCTTGGAACAGCCGGCACCGTCTGGCCCATCGCCTCTTTCCGGCCGGGGAAGACCAGTTCCACAGCTCCTCCCCGTGCGCCCGGATGAACTCCCCGTGCCGCCTTTCATTTTGCAGCCGTTCATCCCCGGACAAAGCGCCCCCCTTTTATGCCGCCGATGATGGACACTTCGAACCTCCGTCCCCGGACAGGGCTCCCCGCCGGAACACTTGAAAACTCAAAGAGGCCTCCGCGCCACGAAATCGCAGTAGTACCCCCGGTCCTGGCCGTATGAGGACCAGGGCCGGGGAGGATCCCCGGAAAGGATGCGGACCGCGAAGCCCAGCCGGCGCAGTTCCGACAGGTATTCATCGGCCGACGATCCCGCCTGACGGAGCCCGTAAGGCCACAACTCGCCCAGGATGACCGGACGCCCGGACCGGGAGAGCGTTTCCCGCATCCCTCTTACCACGAAGCAGTCGTACCCCTGCACATCGATCTTCACAAAACCGATGTCGCGGGTTTCATGCATCAGATGATCGTCGACGGACACCATGGGCACCTCGATCGTTCCGCGCGGCTCGTCGTTCTCGTAGAGGTGATGGTCCACGTTCAGCCTCTCGGACCGGTAGAGGCGGGCCATGCCGCTCTTCTCCCCGCAGGCCGCCCGGACCGCTTTGACGTTCGCGAGATTCCCGGTCAGCCGCTCCAGGTGTTCGAAATTGCGCGCCTCCGGTTCAAAGGCGTAGACAGCCCCCGCCGCTCCCACGGATCGGGACAGGAGCCGCGTGTAAAAACCGATGTTGGCGCCGATGTCGAGCGCGACCATCCCCGGTCCGACCTGGCCGGCGATCAGGCCGATCTTGTCACGGTCCGATATGCGCTTGTATAGAAAATAGAGCACCCGATAGAGGGGAAAACACCGCCGGTAAAGACCGTTGAACCATTCATACAGGCATTCCCTGTTCATGCCGATCCGCCTTCCCTGCGCCCTTTTTTTACAGTGGAACATGCCGGCGCTTTGCGAGCGTTGGAAATCCTGTCCCGGATGCACGCATTGGAAATTTTTCGAGGTCCTTTACCCCCGCAGCGTAGCGCTTTCACGGAAAATCGGGAGCTGTCCCTATTTTCCGTTGGGCGGAGTGGACATGATTCCCACTGTGCGCAAAGCGCGCTACGTGAATTTGATCCGCCTTGCCGCGAAGGCCACCATGCGCAGCAGCAGCCACCCGTGCCTCCAGCGCCGGATGTTGGTGGTGCCGTAGGTGCGCGCCCGGTAGCGGACGGGCAGATCGACGATCTTCAGCCCCAGCCTGGCCGCGCCGAAGATCAGATCGTAGTCTCCGAACGGATCGAAATCCCCGAAGGCCTTCCGGTTGGCCGCGATCAGATCGTAGTCGCGCTTCCAGAGCACCTTGGTGCCGCACAGCGTGTCCTTTACCGGCTGACCGAGCATCCAGGAGAAGGCCAGGCTGAAGAACTTGTTGCCCAGGAAGTTGAAGAAGCGCATCGCCCGGTCCTCCAGGGGATAGACCAGGCGAACCCCGTTGATGAACTCGCCGCGCCCCGACTGCAGGGCGTTGTAGAAACGCGGCAGATCCTCCGGCGGCACCGTCAGGTCGGCGTCGAGAATCATCAGCATGTCCCCCCGGGCCCGGGCGAGGCCCAGGCGCACGGCGTCGCCCTTTCCCTTGCCCGTCTGGCGGAGCAGCCGGCTACGGATCCGGGGGTACAGGGCCGCCGCACGCTCGATGACGGCATAGGTGTCGTCCTGCGAGCCCCCTTCCACGAATATCAGCTCCGTGCCCCCGCCCATGGACGGCATGCGGGAAAAAACCCCGGCGATATTGCCCGCCTCGTTGCGCGCCGGAACAACCACGGATACCGTGGGTCTTTCGGGAGGCTCTTCCGGACAGGGGCGCGCCAGGACGAAGTTGGTCAGGGCAAAGAGCCGGAAGGGCCAGACCTTCACCAGTATCCGGTTGCACAGATCGGTGAGGAACGGAAGACGGAGCGGCAGGAGAATCTCCTGCCAGCTGCGGATCACCTCGAAACCGGCGAGGTTCAGAAGGTGACGGAGATCCGTCACCGTGAGCCAGTTCTGGGTCATCCTGGGTCTGGCCAAGCCCATCCGCTCGGCGATCATGAGCGGCACCTCCCACAGCCGGCTGTACGAGTTGATGATCAGCCGGGTCCGCGCATGACAGAGC
>JBFMBA010000451.1:0-5898 GCA_040755475.1 Thermodesulfobacteriota bacterium | reverse complement strand
GGGCCGATCAGGCAGCGGAAATCGGTCTGGTAACGGGCGAGGGCGACCCTGCTGCCCTCCGGATCGAGGACGGGGTTGTCCTCCGCCCAGAGGTGGAAAGGGATCTTCTCCTGGACGATATAGTCGCCGGCATCGAGGGCGGTCGTGATCGTCTCATCGATGTTGTCGTGGATCCCCCCCACGCGGACGCCTTTGCCCGAGTAGCCGCGCTCGGGCTTGAGGACCAGCGAGTCCCAGTGCGTGCGCGTCCACTCGACCAGATCGTTGATCAGTTTGCCTTTTGGGCCTCTCGTCCGCCGTGGATAGAACTTCCGGGTCCAGGGTGTGCGGCGGACGGTCTCCGGATGAAAGCGGTCATGGTGGGGGCCGGTCACGAGTTCGAAGACGGTCTTGACGTTGATCGGTCCGGTTCCCCGGGGGTTGATGACCCTGCCTTCCCGGACGGCGGCCAGAAGGGGCGACAGGTCGTACTGGCGGTGCAGGGAGAGTAAAGTGTCGTTGTTGAAATCGACGAAGAGCACGGAGACGGGTTTCCCCCGGTGGCATACCCTGCCTTTTTTCAGCTCGAGCTCCTGGGGCGCCAGGAGGGCTCCGGCTATCCCCGGTATGGCGCTCAGCCGTGTCGCGAGGTTTCGGTTCTCGGTCACCTCGGCGAGGGTTTCCTCCTCGGCGACGACCGCGATAAGCCCCGGGTTTCTCCCCTCCCTGGCGCGGTGCGCATCGAAGAGCATCTCCACAAACCCGTCGATCGGGTAGAGGAGGGGGTGGTCGAAATCGAGGTCCACCCCGATCTTCCGGATCTCGTTGATCCGCTTCCAGACCTCCTTGCCGATCACCTGGGTGATGCGCTGGTAATCCCACCCCCCGGGGCTTCCGAGGTTCCATTCCGAGTGGAAACCGAGAAAATTCTCCATGTGCTCCTCTCAAAAAAGTGGAAAAAAAAGGGGGGACAAAAAGGGGGGACAGCTCCCGATTTTCCATTGCGAGTGTCACAAAGGGGGGACACACAAAGGGGGGACAGCTCCCGATTTTCCGATACGAGCGTCATGCTGAAGGGCTCAAAAAATAGGGAGCTGTCCCTATTTTCTCGGTGTTTCGGTGCGAGGTACGTCACAAAAAATAAGGGCTGTCCCCCCTTTTCCCCCTTTTCCCCTTTTTCCAATGCGTGCTCCCGGGACATTATTTTCAAAGCGCCGACCTGCTTCACGATTGCCCGCAGCGCCTGTGCAGGTGTTGTTCCAGGAGGTCGAAGCCGATCTCTCCGCGGGAAAGGACCTCCCGGGCAAAGCCCTTTGCATCCTGTCTTCCATAGCGGCGGAACAGATCGGTAAATCGCTTGAAGCCAAAAGTATAGCACACCTGGATGCCCGGCCTCAATGCGTACTTCGGGACGATCGACGCCGCCGCATCCGGCGCGAACCCCGCCTCGATGAGGCGCCGGGCGGCGGAACGCAGGTCGAGCCGTCCAGTCTGCAGGTCGAGATCGACCAGGCCGCGAATGGCCCGGCGGTATCTTCGCTTCGCAAGAAGGTTACGGTCTGCCGGCGCCGAAAAGTAGCCCGTCATCCGCATGAGCTCCTCGGCGAAGCATGCCCACCCCTCGTAGAAAAGGGGGTTTTCCAATGGGCGTCGCAGAGCGGGGACCACATGCCAGCGGTACGTGTCGAGGAGGTGATGGCCCGGGTAGGTCTCGTGGGCGGTCAGCATCCGATATTCGGCCAGTTCCTCCCGGTTGTCGCTCCAGGGGCCATCGGAGGGGACGATGAAGAAGGTTCCCTTCTGCGTGGGATGGGCGGGGGTGAAGCTGTACGCGGAGGCGGCCCGGATTGTCCGGAGGTACGCAGGGAGCAGTGAAACGCCGAGCGGGCTTATCGTAGGCAGCTCCTGCGGTACGATGCCGCGGGCGAGGCAGTGGGCGAGAAGACGGTCCGCCTCTTTCCGGTACATCTCCAGCATTCCCTCGGCTGACTGGGCGAACGGCGTCTCCTCTGGTGTCGCACTGCTCGGGCCGCATCCAGGGGGGAGCGATGCCCTTTGCTCCGCCATGATCCGGCCCGTCGCGTCGATTTCCTCGATGAGCGACTCGCGAACCCCGTCGATGCCGACGCCGCATCCGAGATGCTCCCCGACGATCCGCCCGACGATCTCTGGGGAGAGCAGGTCATCGCCTGTCGTCGGGGCGCGCTTCAGAAAATCGGCGAACCGCTCGATCGCCCGGCAGACGGGTGCCAGGTCCTTTTGTTCCATATCAAGGGAGCGCAGCCATGCCAGGAGGTCGCGGATCATCTCCAGACCGAGGTCTCGAAAGAGTTCCGGCATATCTGTGAGGATATGCTGCGCCTGCTGCAGAAAAGCGGGGAGGCTCGCCGTCCTGGTTATCCATGCCCGGCGGTCGGCCTCCCCCAGGGCGGCGGCAAGGGCCGTGCACAGGAGGGTCAGGTGAAATGTCGGCTGCCTTTGGTGGAAACGGACATCGACGAGCTGCTCCCGAAGCGTCCGCAGCGTGCGGGCGAGGGTATGCGCGTCGATGAGGGTGTCGATAAGGGTGTCGAGCGCTTCCGCTTCCCGGGCGATCGATTCGATGGCGCGCTCGGCGGAAGCGAGCCGCGCCGCCAAATCCGCGATCTTTTCCTGTGTGAAGTCGTCCCAGCCGTCCGGGAGCCCCTGCGGCGGGACGATCTGGGGGAAGTAGTGAAACTCGTCGCTCCAGCAGGACAGGGGAAAGGTTTTTCCGAGGTCGTCGAAGATGTTCTCGGCGATCGATGCGAGGGTTTCCTTCAATCGGGGCTGACCCGTATCCGGCCGGTTGGTATCCACGACATCTGCTCCTTGCGAAAAGGGGGGACAGCTCCCGATTTTGAAAAAGGGGGGACAGCTCCCGATTTTTGGTTCAGTGAGAAAAAGGCATGGATCCCTTATTGCTTTTATCTACCATAAAAAGATCCGGAGCGCTTTGAAAATCAAGCTGCATATAAATAATCGGGAGCTGTCCCCCCTTTTTAATTTCGGGATTGCATTTCTGATGCTTTTGATGGAATCTCCACGGCAATAAAGTAAGTGAAGGGTGTATGGTCAGCGAATGGGTAATGCAACGGATTCAAAGGAAATCAAATCGGGGCTCTTCTGGGGCTGGTATGTGGTGCTGGGCGCCTTTCTCATCCTGGCGATCAACTACGGGGCGCGATACAGCTTCGGCGTCTTCGTCCAGCCGATCGCCGATCAGTACCACTGGTCGCGCTCGGTGATCTCGGCGGGCATGTCGATCATGGTCCTGGCATACGGGATCGGCGGAATATTTGCGGGCAGGCTCGTGGACCGGATCGCCCCCCGCTGGATCATCACCGCCGGCGCGGTGTTGATGGCCGCAGGCCTGTTTCTGACGGCGCTGATCGAACAGCCCTGGCATTTTTACGTGACCTACGGCCTGTTCGGGGGGCTCGGGGCCGCCTGCCTCGGCGTCGTGGTCTGCAACTCCTCTGTGGGCAAATGGTTTTCGCGGAAGCGGGGTGTGGCGATCGGCATCGCCTCGATCGGCGTCGGCGCCGGAACGATGGTGACCGTGCCCGCGGCCGGCTACATCGCCAAGGTGTACGGATGGCAGATGGGCTTCGCCGGCATCGGACTTTTCGTCCTGATCATCGGCGTGGGCCTTTCCCAATGGCTGATGGGGAAAACCAAACCCGAGGATTACGGCCTGCGGCCGGACGGGACTGCCGCGGTCCAGAGCGGTTCCCTGACCGATGCCGAACCGCTCCATGTGCCCGCCCGTCCCTCGATCCTCCCCGTCCTGAAGGACTCCCAGTTCTGGATCATGGCCGTCTGCTACAGCCTGGTCGTGATGGCGGAGATGTCGGCCATGGTCCATCAGGTCGCCTACGCCCTGGATCGGCAGATCGACAAGGTGACCGCGGCATCCTCGCTGGGGATCATCGGCATGGCCAGCATTTTCGGGCGGTTTTTCTTCGGGTGGCTCTGCGACCGCATCCGCGACGCGAAGTACGCCGCCGCGCTTGGATTCTTCGTGATGGCCGTCGGCATGGCGCTCCTGCTGCATGTCACCACCGCCCTGTCGCTGATCGTCTATGCCCTCCTGTTCGGCTTCGGTTACGGTTCGATCACCGCGCTGATGCCTTTCCTGCTGGCCGACCGTTTCGGCCGCCATGTCTTGGGGTCCACCTATGGCATGCTCGTATTTTTCGTCATGGCGGTCGGCGGGACCTCCGGACCCATGATCGCCGGGTACATCTATGACCTGACCGGCTCCTACCGCAGCGCCTGGCTCCTGAATCTCGCCGTCCTTTCGATCGTGACATTTATGATCCTCACACTCAAGAAGAAGGACAAGGGGGCCCTCGGAGGAGATCATTCATGATGCCCCCGCCAATGCGGGGCGGCCGACGGGGAGTTGCCGCAGTTGCGGGGTGATAATTCGCGGGAAACGGTGTATATTGGTAAAAAAACGGGGAGGACGGCTGATGAAGAAGGTACTGATTGCCTATGACAGCAGGACCGGAAAAACGGAGAAAATGGCTGAATACATCGCCGAGGGGATACGGATTTCCGGGAACGAGGCGGTGCTGAAGAAAATCACCACGATCAAGAACGAAAAGGAAATCCAGGGGTACGACGGGTATGTCTTCGGGTCGCCCACGTACCACCGGGAGATGATCGGGTCCATGAAGACGTTCCTGTTTCTGGTCCAGAAGGCCCAGCTCGAGGGAAAATTGGGCGGGGCATTCGGCTCCTACACCCACAGCGGCGACGCGGCGAAGCAGATATTCGACACGATGGAGAACGTCTTCAGGATGAAGATGACCGATCTGGGATCGTTCAATCTGCTCGAGCACCTGGTGGACGAGGAGGAAGGGCTGCGCGCCTGTCAGGATTATGGCAGGGCCCTGGGAGAAAAGCTCGGCGGGTGAGCGCCGAAAGGCCGGTCCCCTGTTCCGGGATCGGCGACGACCGGCGCGGGTCCCCATTGATTCGCGTCACCGGTTGTCCTGCCGGTTGTCCTGCCGGTTGTTCTGAACGAACAGCGGGCAGGCGGGCGCCGATCAGATACACTCGCTGAAGCCGCATGAACGGCAGACGGCGCAGCCCCCTTCGTGCTCGATCCGTCCGCCGCAGTCGGGGCATGCTCCCTTGAAGAGCGCCCGCTTCTCCTTTTTCTGGGCGCGGCCGGCGGAGGCCAGATGGTTCTGTATCGCCCTGGCCACGGCGTCGGCGCAGGAGAGGATCTTGTTCTCGCCGAACCCGGAATGGGAATGGCAGGAGATGTCCATGAGCTGCTTGATCACCTGGTCCGGCTGAACGCCGCTGCGCCAGGCGAGGGAAACCATCCGCCCGATGGCCTCGCTTTGGGACGCGGCACAGCCGCCCGCCTTGCCCATCGTCGTGAACAGTTCAAAGAGCCCCTCGTCATCCTCGTTGACGGTCACGTAGAGGGGGCCGCAGCCGGTCTGCATGCGGTAGGTCCAGCCCTTGAGCGATTCGGGGCGATCGCGGACCGTCTTCTTTTCGATCCGCTCGGGTTCCGGCGCCGCCTTGGCGGTGGAGAGGACCTGGCGGTCCCGCGATCCGTCCCGGTAGATCGTCACCCCCTTGCAGCCCAGCCGGTAGGCCAGTTCGTAAACCTGCCGCACATCCTCGATCGTCGCCGCGCTTGAGAAATTCACGGTCTTGCTGACTGCGTTGTCCGTGTGCTTCTGAAAAGCCGCCTGCATCCGAATATGGTCCTCGGGCGTGATGTCGTGCGCCGTCACAAAGACATTGCGGATCGCCGGGGGGATCTCGGCGATTTCACGGATCGAGCCGTGCTCCGCGATCCGCTCCATCAGCTCCGCGCTGTAGAAGCCCATCTCCCTGGCCGCCTTGTCGATGAGGGGAGGGACCTCGGCC
>JBFMBA010000450.1:0-7475 GCA_040755475.1 Thermodesulfobacteriota bacterium | reverse complement strand
CGGTGCAACGGACGTCGTTGACGGCGGGGCGGCGAAGAACTCCCCAGGCTGACAGCGAAACAGGTCTTCATGATTGCCGACCTGTCCCAAGACAAGGAGGATACCCCGCATATGAACCGTTCATCCCACCTCATTCTGGCAAGGACGTCCCGGGCCGAGATGGAAAGAGGAATTACGGTCATCGTCAGGGGGGAGGGCGTCCGGGTCTTTGACCGGGAGGGAAAAAGCTACCTCGATCTCGAGGCAGGGATGACCCGGCCGGTCCACGTGGGGTACGGCCGGAGGGAGATCGCCCGGGCGGCCCACGACCAGATGGTCCAGCTCTGTTACTTCACACCGATGGAATATGCCAACGAGCCGGCCATCGCGCTGGCCGAGGTGCTGTCGGGAATCGCTCCCGGAGAACTCAATCAATTCTTCTTTGTTTCCAGCGGGTCGGAGGCCGTGGAGGCGGCCATGAAACTGGCCAAACATTACCATTTTTACAGGGGGGACAGAAAACGCTATAAAGTGATCTCCAGGCGGGGCGCCTACCACGGGGTCACGGGCGGGGCATTGAGTGTCCTGGGCACGGTCCTTCCCATGCGGCAGATCATGGAGCCGCTGGCCCCGGGAACGGTCTTCGTCGAGTCCCCGTACTGCTACCGGTGCCCGCTCCATCTCACCTATCCCGCCTGTGACATGGCCTGCGCGAGGGATGTCGAGCGGATCATCCAGTTCGAGGATCCCGAGCAGATTTCCGCCTTCATCGGAGAGCCCATCCAGCAAGGCTTCGGCGCCTACGCCCCTCCCGGGGACTACTGGAAAATCATCCGGGAGATCTGTGACCGCTACGGCATCCTGCTCATCATTGACGAGGTCATCTGCGGGTTCGGCAGGACAGGGAAGTGGTTCGGAATCGATCATTTTGACGTTCAGCCCGATCTGATGACCATGGCCAAGGGCATATCGAGCGGATATGTCCCCCTCGGCGCAGTGGGGTCGACCGAAAGGGTCATGGAACCGATCGAGACCTACCACCACCTCCACACCTACTCGAACCATCCTGTTGCCTGCGCAGCGGCCCTGAAAAACATCGAAATCCTCAAGGATGAGCACCTGGTTGAACATTCGGCAAGGATGGGCGCCTATTTCCTCGATCAACTCAAGGGACTCGAGCACCACGCCATCGTGGGGGAGGCCAGAGGGACGGGGTTGTGGGCGGCCGTCGATTTCACGCTTGACAAAAAGAAGCGAACCCCCTTCCCGCCCGCCCGGGTCGTCCATATCATCCGGCGTGCCAAGAGCAAGGGGCTGATCATCAAGACGATGGGCCAGACCCTGGAATTTGCCCCTTCCCTCACCATCCGGAAGGAAGAGATCGACGAAGCCGTCAAAATTCTCGATGAGTGTATCGCCGAGGAGGAACGGGAGATCGGGTGACCTGCTGTGGCCTGTCCGCCGTCCAGGCGGGTCAAGCCTTCAGTCAGGTCGTCTTGGAAGGGCCGCAGGCCGGCGGGGGCGATGTTGCCGGGGCGTCGGCGGTTTGCTCCCGGGCAAGCAGGCCGCAGACCGGACAGGGGGCGCCTTCCGGGGCCTCGATCGGCCGCATGAACCGTTCGAATTCGTGGCCGCATCCGGGGCAGAACAGGGTGTACATCGGCATGGCGTTACCTCCATTCACTGTTTGATCCCGGCGATCACCATCTCCGCCAGCTTGAGCACGACCGCCCCGTCCCCCAGACCGCCGCCGTAAAGACCGTTGCCCGCCCCCGCCAGGGTCACCGTTCCGTGCAGGTGCACGCGGACCCCGGTGCCCTCGCGCCAGACCTCGCCGGCAATGCCGTTGATCTCGTAGGGGCCCTCCAGGACGATGCTGCCGATCTCGGGGTTGTCCTGCAGGGCTTTGGGGAAATTGACCACCACCCGGCGCAGGGACCCGATCGTGGATAGAACGAAGGCCCGCTCAAGCCCCTGTTCCATGAGGAAAAGGCGCAGGCTCTCAAAGAGGTCCTCGCCCGGGCCCAGCCGGAGATGATAGTAACGAAGGCTTTCCAGCGATGTGGTCACCATGGCGCTCCTTTTATCCCAGCCCGTAGAGTTTTTTCAATTCAAAGCGCTCGATCACCTGCTTCATCGCCTCGAATACCCTGGGCGGGGGATCGGGGAGCGGCGGGCGGCAGTGTCCCACCGGGAATCCCAGCAGACGGACCAGGGCCTTGACGGCAACGGGGTTGGTGGCGGCATATGCGGCCTCCATGAGGGGCAGCAGACTGTAGTACTGGCGGCGGCAGTTCTCCACATCCTCCCAGCAGCTCCAGGGGGCGGACATGGAGGCCACGGCCCGGGGGTGCACGTTGCCCGTCACGTTGGCCGTTCCGCGACCGCCCAGGCCCAGGGTGGGGATGACCAGTCCATAGACCGGCGAGTCGCAGCACAGGATCGGCAGCCGGCCCCCGGTGCCGTCGTAGACCGCCGCCAGTTGACCCACGCTGGGCATGGCCTCCTTGTCGGCAACCAGGTTGGGCACCTCGTTGAACAGGCGGATGATCGTCGCCGGATCGACGTTGGTGATGACCCGCGCGGGGTTGTTGTACAGGCCGACGGAGATGTCCACGGCCAGGCAGACGTCCTTGAGGTAGGCGAACACCGCATCCTGGGGCGGGGCGAGGTAGGGGGGGACCACGATGACGATGCCGTCGGCGTCCTGTTCCTGGGCATAGCGGGCCAGATCGACGGTCATGGCCGTGGAGCCCATGGTCACGCCGAAAAAGGCGTGAATTTTCCCTTTGCAGTAGGCGGCCATCTCCTTGATGACGCGCCTGCGTTCCTCGAGGGTCAGCATGGTGGGCTCCCCCGTGGAGCCCATGATCAGCAGGGTGCTGGTGTCATTGGCCGCATGGAAATCCGCCAGATCGCGCATGACGCCCAGATCCAGTTGCAGGTTTGCGTCAAAGGGGGTGACGATGGCCACCCAGGAACCTTGGGGATAGATGAGCTGTGACATGATAGGTCTCCTTGTTCATGAAGTGGATAGGGCGGGTGAACGCCTGCTGAAGCGGCACCAGGCGGTGATGCCCAGGAAAGCCGACGCGCCGGCCAGGTCGGTCAGCGGTCCCGGGAAGATCATCAGGATGGCCGCGACAAAGAGCGGCAGCCGGAGGATCACGCCGATGGGCCGGAAGTACCATCCCTCGAGCGCCCCGGCCAGCGACACGATGCCGATCATGGCGGTCACGAACGCCTGCAGAATCTCCGGCGCGCTGCCGACCATCAGCAGCGCGGGCTCGAAAATGAAGATGAAGGGGATGATGAAGGCCACTAGGCACAGACGGGTAGCGATGAATCCGACGCGCATCATCTCGGCGCCGGCGATCTCAGCGCCGGCATAGGCGGCCACGGCCACCGGCGGGGTGACCATGGAGATGACCCCGAAGTAAAAGACGAAGAAATGGGAGGGCAGGGCGGCAAAGCCCAGGCCCTGCATGGCGGGCACCCCGAGGGTGGCGACGATGATGTAGGCCACCGTGGTGGGGGTGCCCATGCCCATGAGGATGGAGGCGGCCATGATCAGCAGCAGGGCCAGGACCGTGCTTCCGCCCGAGGCGGATATGACCAGCGAAGAGATGTTCAACCCGATGCCCGTCAGCGTCACCACCCCGACAATCAGCCCCGCCCCGGCGCAGGCTGCGGCGATCAGGACGGCGCGCCTGCCGCTGGTTTCCAGGGCCTCGATGATGCGCCGCGGTCCCATTCGGTGCTCGGGGGAGAACCAGGAGACGGCCACTGCGGAGATCGTGGCGACGAAGGCGGCCATGAAGGGGGTGTAGTCCAGGAGCATGACCGCCACGAGGACAAGGACCGGCAGCAGCAGGTAGGCGCGCCGCAGGGTCTGACGCCTGTCGGGCAGTTCCTCGCGGGGCAGCCCCCTGAGGCCCAGTTTCGCGGCCTCGAAATCCACCATCATCAGCACGGAGAAGAAATAGAGCATCGAGGGGATGAGCGCGGCGGCGCACACCTTGAGGTAGGGGACGCCCAGGATGTCGGCCATGAGAAAGGCGGCCGCGCCCATGACCGGGGGCATGATCTGCCCACCGGTGGAGGCCGATGCCTCCACGGCGCCGGCGAATGCCGGGGGGTAGCCGGTCCGTTTCATGAGCGGAATGGTGAAGGAGCCGGTGGCGTACACGTTGGCCGCCGCGGATCCGGAGATGGTTCCGAAAAAGGCGCTGGTGATCACGGCGATCTTGGCGGGCCCGCCGCGGAACCGGCCGGCCAGTGCCCGTCCCATATCCATCATCACCCCGCCCGCTCCGCACATCTCCAGGAATGTGCCGAATATGATGAACACCACGATGTAGGTCGAGGAGACCCCGACCGCCAGGGAGAAGATGCCCTCGAGGCCGAAGGCCTGGTAATCCACGATCTGCCTCCAGGCAAATCCCTTGTGGGCCAGAACATGGGGCATGTACGGTCCGGCAAAGGCGTAGGCCAGAAACAGGCAGACCATCACCGCCAGCGCAAGGCCCACCACGCGCCGGATCAGTTCCAGCAGCAGGACGATGGCGGCGGCGCCCGCGAAAAGCTCCCAGGCGGTGAGCGGGTCCACCATGGGCAGGCGCTCGGCGGCCTTGTCGGCGATGAGCGCCAGGGTCCCGAAACTGGCCAGGGCCAGCGCGCCGAGCAGCAGGTCCGCGGGGGATGCCGCCCCGTCGCGCTTGCGGCCCCGGAGCGTATACATCAGGAAGCCCAGCGTCACGGCGAACGTGAGATGGATCGGCCGGTGCAGGTAGGCCGAAGGCATCCCCACCAGGGTGGTCCAGATGTGGTACCCGGCGAAGAGGATAAAGCCCCCTGCCGTGAGCCGGTCAAGCAGAGGCCGCTTCCCTGTGTCGGGCCGTTCCGTCATTTACGGAAACCCAGATCCTTGAAGCACTTCTCGGCGCCGGGATGGAGCGGGCCGCCCACGTTCTGCCAGGCGGTAGCCGGATCGAACCCGGCATAGGTCTGGTGGATGGCGCGCAGCCGGCCCGGGTTCGACAGCACGGCCTTGGTGAGGGCGTACACCGTCTCGTCGGGCAGGTTCCTGCGGACGACGAGGATGACGGCCTCGGCCATGTGCGGCGTGTTGGCCTTGACGAAGTAGTACTTGTCCTTGGGCAGGCTGATCTTGACGTAGTGGTTCTCGTCCCGCAGCTTGTCCAGCGCCGAAGGGGCGATGGGCAGCATCTTCATCTTCACCGTGGTGGTCAGCTCGACGATGCCCGACACCATGGGCCCGATCCAGGCGTCGGCGTGACCGTCCTTGATGAGGTTGGCCGCCTCGGCATAGGAGACGAAGCCCACCGAACCGCCCCAGGTTTTGATGTCCTCGTAGGTGATTCCGTACTTCCCCAACATCAGCTCCGCGGCCAGGGCCGGGGACGAGCCCTTCCTGGAGGTGAGTATGCGCACCTTCCGCTTCTGGGCCTTGATCTCCTCGATGGATGCCAGCGGGTTGCCCTCCCGGACCAGGAAAAAGCTCATGGGGATGTTGGCCAGAAAGGCCAGGGCCCGCACATTCTCCTGCTTCCCCCGGGCGGCGAAAGACTCGGTGCCGGTGAGGGCCTCATGGTACAGCTTGGCCATGGTAAGGCCCAGGTCGCTCTGGCCGCCGCTGATCTTGGGCAGGTTCTCCACGGCGCCGCCGGTGGTGACGGTAACCACCGCGCCCGGAAGCACCTCCTTGGCCATCTCGCCCAGCGCCCCGCCCAGGGAGTACCAGTCCCCCCCCATGGGGCCGGACGTGATGGTCAGGGTTTTGTCCGCCGCCAGCCCCGTCCCGAACAAGGACAGGGTGATGATCATCGCAAGTCCCGTCACGCAAAGCCTGTTGAGCTTCATTGCCGCCTCCTTCTTGATTGGTCGGTCCGGAAAAGGGATCCGTTTCCCTTATGCCGATATGTTCATGTTCCGCCCGCGTGAATCCTTTTTGTTCTTTCGGGTGTCCCGTCATGACGCCGGCTCGCGGGCGACTTCCGGTGATTGGTAATACTACCACAAGGCGCTCCCGCATGCCATAGGGTAAAATGGTCTGAGCGGTTGCTATTTGGGGGGGACTGTTGTAGAGATGGGCCCATGAAGAGTCAATCCTTCGCGACCGCCTACCAGGGGGTGGCGCTCATCGCCGATCCGATTTACAGGTATGCCTGTTTCACCGTCCCGGCGCCAAAGGCGGCGGGCGCGGGAGAAAAGACGGAAAAAGACCTCATCGATTCCCCCTGGCTTCAGCGCCTCCGGAGGATCTATCAGCTCCAGAGCGCCCGCTGGGTCTATCCTGCGGCCGAACATACCCGGTTTCAGCACTCGCTCGGGACGATGCACATCGCCGGCGAGTTCGGATGCCACCTCTACCCCTCGCTCAAGGAGGTCTGCCCCGATACCCCCTCCCGGAATTACGTAGAGGAACTGCTCCGCGTGGCGGGTCTTCTCCACGACGTGGGGCACGGCCCCTACGGTCATTTCTTCGACGACCATTTTCTGGACCGGTACGGCCTGACCCACGAAGACCTGAGCCGGCTGATCATCACGCGCAAACTGGGGCGGACCATCGCACGGATACGGAGAAGCCCCACGGGGCCCTTTGCCGCCGGAGAGGCGCTCGATCCGGCCATGGTGGCCTTTCTGATCAAGATGCCCGACGGGCGCGGCGCGGCCATGCCGCGCTGGCTGCAGCTCCTCCGGCAGCTCTTCTCGGGCACCTATACGGTGGACAATCTCGATTACGTCCAGCGCGACGCCTTCATGACCGGCTTTTCGCTCGACATGGTAGACATGGCGCGGCTGCGGTTCTACACCTTTTTCACGAAGGCGGGGCTTGCGCTGCACCAGGCCGGCATCTCGGCCCTCAGCCGTTTTCTGAACGCCAGACTGAACCTCTACGCGAACGTCTATTTCCACAGGACGACGCGGGCACTCGACCTGCACCTCCAGGAGATCTTCCGGGAAACGATGGGGATCCTGCTGCCGGTCAATCCCGCCGAGACCCCGGAGGCCTATCTCGACTGCGATGAATGGCATCTGTTTTCCCAGGTTCGCCGGTGGCCGGAAAGCGATGACCCGCTCAAGCAGAGGCTCGGTCGGGAATGGGAAAAGCTCCACCGCCGGGAGGTGAAATGGAAGATGTCCTTTTCGGCGGAGATCTCCATCGACCAGCTCCAGAAGGGGACCCGTTTCTCCCGGGCCGCCGACTATGAAGAGCAGGTCCGTTCGCACCTTCCCGGCTCCCTGAGAAACAAAGCGCTGCGCGTCGATCTGGCAACCCAGGACCCCAGGCCCATCAACCCCGTGGCGGACACGGAAAAGCGCGTCAACATCTTCAACCCCGCCACCGGAACCACATCCACCGAGCCCCTGCGCGACATCTACCGCTTCATCCCGGCCCGTGTCGTCCATTTTCGGGTCTTTTCCCTGAACCACGACCATGACGACCTCCTTGCCCGTGCGGCCGAGCGGAC
>JBFMBA010000449.1:0-10971 GCA_040755475.1 Thermodesulfobacteriota bacterium | reverse complement strand
GGGGTCCCGGTCTGGTTGGCCTTCCCGAGAACCGCGGCCACCTCGGCCGCCGTGCGCGGTTTGACGATCAGTGCGTCGCCCTGTCCCGAGACCCCATCGGCCCCCACAATCGCGGCCAGATCCTCCTGCAGATGATGGATGTTTCCCGCAGCCTCACTCATTTCCTCCCCCTCCATCCGTTCAGAAACCGGAAGCCAAAGGCCCGGTCAAAGGTTTTCCTTGCTGCCCCCTTCACGTGCAAAGCCCGTGACCGGACCTCAAGACCCGGCGATCTGGGCAACGATCTTCTTGAATTCCTCGTCGCCCAGGGCGTCGTGGATCTCGATCGAGCGGCTCTTGACCCGCTCCAGGATGTCTTTGAGCGCCTCTTCGCCGGCCGCGGGAAGACCCAGTTGGGCCAGCTTCACCTCGATGGAGGTGCGTCCGCTCATCTTCCCCAGGACCACCTGCCGCTTGCGGCCCAGGATGGTGGCAATATCCTGGGCTGGGGGTACGCCGGCGCCGCTTCTGGCCAGCTTGGTGAAAAAATCCACCGTAATGCCCGATTCCGTGGTGAACACCCTGTCTCCGACCAGGGGCCAGTTGGCCTGCAGGGAAACCCGCGAGATGTTCTCCACCAGTTTGCAGAGATCATAGATTTTTTCCAGCCGCACGCCCGTATCGACCCCCAGCATGAGCGGCAGGTCCATGGCCACCGCCTCCAGAGGGGCATTCCCCGCCCCTTCGCCCAACCCGTTGACGCAGACGTGAACCACCTCCGCCCCGGCCATCACGCCGGCCAGCGCGTCGGCCGCCCCCAGGCTGTACATGTTATGGGGGTGAATCTCGATCGGCTTGTCCGTCCATTTGCGGAGCTCGCGCACGTAATGATAGATCGCATGGGGCATGCAGGTGCCGAAGGTGTCCGGAATGCAGACGGCATCGGCCGCCCCCTCGGCGAGCACCTTCTGGATGAACTGCTTCGAGAACTCCAGCGGAGCCTGGAGGACGCACACGAAAAATACGGTCACCCGCATCCCCATGCTCCTGGCAAAATGGGATACCTCGATCATCTTGCCCGTCGCCTCCTCGAAGGACCAGCCCTGGGCCTGGAGCCCCCGGGGGTAGGCCATGATTTCCATCTCGACGGCTTTGCAACCCGCATCTGCGGCTTTTTGGACGTCATCCTTCAGGCACCGGCAAAAGCCGACGACCTCCGCCGACAAACCCATGGAATTGAGCTCGGCAGTCACCTCCTGGTCCTCGCGGGACACCGCCGGCATGATCTCGATGCGATGCACACCGCATTCACTCAGGGCCCGACCGATACGGATCTTGTCCTCCCTGGTGAATACCACCCCGGGGAATTGCTCTCCGTCACGGAGCGTCGTGTCATGAAGGGCCACTTTTGCGGGCAGATGCATCTCCTGCCGCACTTCTTCCATCGCATTCAGCGGACTGCTGTTGATCCGCTCCCAGTCGCCCATGTTCCTTTTCCTCCTTCTGCTGATGATTATGTAAAATCGTTACCCTTACCCTTTGACCAGTTCCGGCAGCCAGAGGCTCAACTGGGGCACAAACAGGACAATGGCCAGGATGATCATCCAGAGCCCCAGGAAGAAAAAACACCCCTTGAAGATATCCCACAGATCAACCAGATCGCCCAGCGCCCCCTTGAGGGCGTATACCGTGATGCCGAAGGGGGGAGTAATGGAGGCGATCTCGATGTAGATCGTCATGATGACGCCGAACCAGATCAGGTTGATCTTCATTTCGACCAGCAGCGGGTAGATGATGGGGAGCGTGATGATCATCATCGAAATGCTGTCCAGGAAGCAGCCCAGGACGATATAAAAGACCGATAGAATAAGCAACAAACCGATGGGCGACAGATCCATATTGACCAGGACGGC
Source organism: Thermodesulfobacteriota bacterium (assembly GCA_040755475.1). Classification (GTDB taxonomy): domain Bacteria; phylum Desulfobacterota; class Syntrophia; order Syntrophales; family UBA5619; genus JAKAFS01. The sequence continues at coordinate 9,079 of JBFMBA010000449.1, read as the reverse complement.
ACCCAGGGCGTTGATCACCCCCGTGCGGGTCAGGAAAACATTGAAGACCGAAGCCATCCCGATAATCATGAAGATCGTGGCGGAAATCATGACCGAGTCATAAAGGGATCTTTTGATCTCGTGCCACCCCAGTCTTTTGCGGGCCACCCCCAGAAGCAGCGCACCAAACGCCCCGAAACCGGCGGCTTCCGTGGGGGTCGCCAGACCCAGATAGATCGAGCCGATGACGACGAAGAACAGGACGACGATGCCCCAGATTTTGCGCAGCCCCTTGAGGCGCACGGTCCAGGAGATCTCGCCGGGATAGGCGGGGGCCAGCGCCGGGTTGCGCCAGGTTCGTAAGGTGATCCCTGCGATAAAAACCGAGGTGGCGACGATACCGGGTATAATCCCGGCGATCAGCAGCCGGGCGATGGAGGTTTCCGTGAGAATGCCGAAAATGATCATGGTGATGCTGGGAGGGATGAGCACGGCCAGGGGGGTCGCCGCCGCGACGACCCCCGTGGCCAACCTCCGGTCATATTTGTTGGCCAGCATCTCCGGTACCGCGATGCGCCCCAGGGCCGCCGCCGCCGGGATCCCCGTTCCCGAGCAGGCGGCGAACAAGGCGCTGGCCACGACGACCGACGAGGCCAGCCCGCCGGGTATTTTGCTCAACCATGTGCTTGCGGCGGTAAAGGCATCTTTGGTTAAATCCGAATAGAGGGCAAAATAGCCCATCAGAAGAAACAAAGGAATCGCCGTCAAGGTAAAACTGGCCAGGAAGTCATGGAGTCTCCGAATGGAGAAACTCAGGGCGGCGTCAAAGCCGAAGAGGTAGGTCAGCCCTGAAAATCCTACGATTCCCAGAGCGTAGCCGATGGGGACCCCTATGGAGAAAAGGACAACGAGAGCAATGCAGCCGATGACGCCCACACTCAAAGGATCCATATATCACTTCTCCCGGCAGATGCCTGCCCTTCCCTTCAGGAGGCTTGCGCTCTCCAGTCCCGGACCAAACTGATGATGATTTGTGCAATGAATGCCGACAGCCCGATCGCCAGGGCGATACGGAAGGGCCAGATCGGAAAGTCAATGATCCCCTGCCGGTATTCCCCGATGGCGGAGCTTCGCCAGGCGACCTGCCAGGCCTTCCAGGTGAGCGGGGCAAACAGAAGCACCCCGACCCCTTGGGCCACGAGCCCCAGGATGGCCTGGGCCTTTTTCGAAAGGGCGCGAACCACCAGTTCGAAGTAAATGTGGTTTTTCCGGAGCCCCACCTCGGCCAGCGGGAAGGAAAAAACGATCACCATCAGCTGCTCGGAAGCCTCAAAGGCGCCCGGCACCGGGTGACCCGCCTTCCGCCCCAGAATATGGACCGTCATCATCACCATCATGACAAACAGGGAAAGCCCTGCTGCCTTGGTCATTCCGCCGGCGAAAGGGTCGAAGACCGACCCCAGCCAGGGTCCCCCCCGTGCACGGGGGGGATGCGCCGGTTTCTCACTCACAGGACCCTCCTGAGAAATGAATTCGCCAACAGGAATCTACTTCCAGGGATACCCCTTCGTCGCCACGGTCTGTTCGTTCTGGTCCACGAATTCCCAAAGCGACTGGAGGACCCTCTCCGTTTTGCCGGGGGTGCCCAGCCGGGCATCCTGCTTCTTGGCCATGTCCAGCGCTCCGTCCCGCGCCGTTTTCTTCATATAGGCGAGATCCTCGGCCGCGGGCTTTACAACCCGGATCTTTCTTTTTTCGGTCCATTCCTTGACGATGTTCCTCTCCCTTTCGATCAATGCCCTGGCCAGCGAGTTCTCCGCCCAGTCCACGCCCGTGTTCAGAAGGATCTTCTGCAGGTCGGCGGGGAGCGACTGGAACTTCTTCAGGTTCATGATGGTGTAAGCGGACATGACCGTGCCGCTGTTCAACAGGACCAGGGTGTTGATCACCTCGAATAGTTTGAGGTCGTTGGAGAGATTCAGGGTGTTCTCGAATCCCGCGAGGGCGCCCCTTTCCATCGCCTCGTATACGTCCGTGATGGCCATGAAGACCGGCTTCGTCCCCATCTTCTCATACCACAGGGCCCGGCCCCCGCCCATGGTCCGGCCCACCTTCCCCTTGAAATCCGACGAAGAGGACCAGTTGCCCTTCAGGTACCACTGGAAAACGCCGCTGGCATAGGGGCAGGCCCGGATCACGCCGTGGTTTTGAAACTCCTTTTCCATCTCCGGAAACTTCTGGAAAATCTGCGTCTGCACCTTCGTCCCGGCCCAGAGGTCCGAAGCGTTGTACGCGTGCTCCAGCGCCAACACGGTCGGCAGCTGGGTGGGGAAGTAGGCCCCGGAGGCGATTCCGAAGTCGGCCACTCCGGAGGCAACGGCCGGCAGCGCCTCCGTCATGGAAAAGAGGCTGTTGGACCAGAACCACTTGATCTTCAATCGCCCGTTGGAGCGCTTTTCAACCATCTCTCCCCACTTTTTGTACTCGTCGGCCATGAGGCCCACCGAGGGAATGAAGTGGTTGAAGGTCAGTTCGATGGGCTTTTGTGCCTGCGACCAGGCAGTCCCAAAAGAAAACAGGCTTACGAAAAAAAACACGGCCGCTCCGAAACAGATCGTTTTCCCTTTCATGCCTCTCCTCCTTTTTCGTTTTCCTCCCGTGTTACCCGGTATACCATCCCGTTCAAAATCTTGCGATCCCCGGACTGCTTCCGCTTGAATCTGCACTGAACTTTCTCCTTTCGCCCGGCGGATCACCCCCTTGGCACTCAAGTCCCTTACAAGTGAGGCGGTCGGTACCGCATCTGGTAACAGGCCACAGGCTGATCGGTCAGGCATGCATTGCAGTTGATGCAGGAAGACTTGCCGACCAGGCCCCTGCGGATCATATTGGGAAATTCAGGATCCCGGATCAGGGGACGGCAGAGGGAGATGAAATCGGCCTCTGCCCGGGTCAGAATCTCTTCCATCACCTTGACGGTCCGCAATCCCCCCGCCAGAATCAGAGGACACCGAATCCGCTCCCTGATCTCCCGGGTGTACTCCCGATGGTAGGCTTCCTTGAATCTGACGTCCTTTGCCATCCGGGCAAGCCGGGTTTCCATCCTTTCTTTTTCTTCCCCTTCGGCCCGGGCATAGAGCCAGTAGGTTCGAGGGATATCTCCCCGGGACATATGGAAATGGGTTTCCCAGGTGCCGGCGCTGATGTCCATGGCGTCGAACCCCAGGAGGGACATCTGTTCGGCGATCGCCGCCGCATCCCCCGGACCCAGGCCGTCGGGCAGAAAGTCATTGCCGTTCATCCTGAGCAGGATGGGGTATTCGTTTCCCAGGCGTTGGCGCATGCCCTGATAGATCTCGGTCAAAAATCGCATCCGGTTTTCAGCAGATCCCCCCCACTTGTCCCGCCGCCGGTTGGTTCGGGGGGACAGGAACCCATGGATCAGGTAGCCGTGGGCCGCATGGATCTGTACCCCGTCGAATCCAGCCTTCTTCGCCCGCTCGCCTGCCCGGATGAAATTCCCGATTGCCTCTGCAATCTGCCGGGCGCTCATGGCGACGGGGGTGACGCCAATCAGGTTCGGGACGGCGGAAGGGGCTACGGGCGTTTCCCCCGCCACCTCGGCCGTCCCCTGCCTGCCGCAGTGGATCAGCTGGGCAACGACCTTCGTGTCGTACCGGTGCATGCGCTCGGTCAGCTTTTCATAACCCGCGATGACGTCATCGTGGTGGAGGCCGATCTCCCGGGGTAGCGCCTTCCCGTTCCGCTGGACGTAGGCCCCTCCCGTAATGATCATGCCGACCCCTCCCTCGGCCAGGCGGGTATAGAGGTCCATCAGCCGGGATGTGCACCGACCGTCGTCGCCGGCCAATTTTTCCACGGTCGGCGCCCTGACCAGCCTGTTCTTGACGGTCATTCTGCCAATGGATTTCGGCTCGAATAGAATGGACATCCCTTCGCCATGATATATCCGCGGGCAAACACGTTACGGATCCTCTCTTCCGGTCTCGGCAGAGACTATCTGGAGCGGGCACGACCCTGTCATCTACTTTTTTCGGATTGATCTCTCCCGAACTGCAACACCACGGAGCACGGCAGTCAGCTGGAGACCTGACATCAAGCTATCGATATACCCGGTTGTTCCTACAGGTGATAAGCCCTTAAACCAAGGCGCACCGAATTGTCAAGCTTTTCTTCTCCCGCCATCTTGCCGGTCAGCGCGACAGAGCCATGGTTTCAATGCCTATGGCGAGCATGGAAGCGGGATATTTCCGTCGGGCGACGGGGTGTTCCCGTCCTGGCAACAAATAGGACTTGACAATTGGGTCTGCCTTGGTTTATCCATTCGCCGCCCGTCGGCGTCATTGAGAAAAGACGGCGTTTCCCGGAGAAACTTCCTTTCGACAACGGATGCCTGCTTTGCCCCATCGGGATTCTCAAGATCGGTTTTCGCCCCGACACATGGTCGAGGTGGTCCCCACTCCCGGGGAGACCGCCCTGATCATTATCGATATGCAATACCTCGACGCCCACCCCGACTTCGGGCTGGCCAGGAAGGCCGCACTGGACGGGCGCGCTCACATATATGAACATCTGTTCTCCCGGCTGCCGCAGGTGATCAACAACATTCAGCGACTCCAGCAGGTCTGCCGGGATAACGGCATCGAGGTCATTTTCATCAAGATTCAATCCTATACGCAGGACGGCAGGGATCTGAGTCCCGGTTACCAGGCCAAGGGGATGCACTGCCCGCCGGGATCCAAGGAGGCCCAGATCCTCGAGGAAATTCAGCCGATGGGCGATGAAATCGTGCTTCCCAAACTTTCCACCGGCGCCTTCACTTCCACCCCGATCGATCAGCTGCTCAGGTATATGGGGATCACCAAGCTGCTCGTCTCCGGAGTCAATACGAATTACTGCGTGGAGACCTTCATTCGCGATGCCTTCGATCGCGGTTATGAAGTGGTCCTGCTGGAGGACTGCTGTGCGGCGATCGTTGAGGAGCATCACCGGGTGACCTGCGAGGAGGTCGATGACATCTTCTGTAAAGTCCGCTCGACCGAACATATCATTCGGGCCATAGAACAAAACCGGCCGGTCGGGAAGGATCCCGGTGCAGATCGCAAAAGGAGAGGAACATGAATCCGCCCGGCACATTCCGTTGTCCGCGCGACATCCACTGGGGAAGAGGGAGCCTCGCCCACCTGGAAACCATGGGCCGCAAAAGGGTGCTGATCGTCACCGATGCGGTGATGACCCGCCTGGGAGTGACCGCCAGGGCAGAAGAGCTCCTGCGCAAAGGGGGGGCGGAAACGCAGGTCTTCGACGCCGTGGAGCCGGAGCCCTCCATTGACACCGTGCAGCGCATCCTGAAACAGTATGGAGATTTCGCCCCCCAGGTCATACTGGGAATCGGAGGCGGTTCGGCCATCGACGCCAGCAAGGGGTTCCGCATCTTCTGGGAACACCCCCATCTGACCTTTGCGGACGTCCGCAGGATGGAAGCCCCTCCCCGGGCGTCGATTCCCCCCTTCACCAGGACCCTGCACGTGGCCGTTCCCTCCACCAGCGGTACCGGTTCCGAGGCCAGCTACGCCTGCATCCTGAACGACCCCGTTCTCTCGGTAAAGTGCCCGATTCTGAGCGCCGAACTCATCCCCGACCGGGCGATCGTCGATCCCGATCTTGCCGATTCGATGCCGCCGGCGGTTCTGGCGGACTCCGGGCTCGATGCGCTCACCCATGCCGTCGAATCCTATGTGAATCTCCGGGCCAGTGATTTTTCCCGCGGCCTGTCGCTGCAGGCCATCACCCTGATCATGCGCCATCTTCCCGCGGCTTTCCTGGAGCGTGCCCCCCTGGCCATGGAGCACATGCATTACGCCGGGACGATTGCGGGATTGGCCTTCTCCAACAGTTCCAACGGCATCTGTCATACGATTGCCGACAAGGTCGGAGCCCGCTTCAATCTCACCCACGGCCGGGCAAACGCCATTGCCCTGCCCTTCACGATCCAGTATAATCGGACAGCGGCCGGAACCCGCTTTACGGAGATTGCCGTCGCGATCGGTCATCAAGGGAAAGATGCGGATGCGGCCATCGATCAACTCGTCCAGGGGATCCGCTCACTGGAACATGATCTGCAGGTCCCGGGCAGCTTCCGGCAGGCGGGCATTCCAGAAAACCTGTATTATGCCAGCGTCGATGAGTTCGCCGAAAAATCCCTGACCTTCGGCCCGACGCTCGTCAACCCCCGGAAGCCCACCATCGAAGAGCTTCGGGAGTTGTTCATCGCCTGCTACGAGGGAGAATACCGCCTCCGTTGAGCCGCTGCCCCGCCCGTTCGGTTCAAGGGCGGGCCAGACCCACAGCGGTATGTCACTCCGGCGAAAAGAATGCCCCGATCAAGGAGAACCCAGATGCGACCCATCAACGGCGCAAGAATCCTGCGGGTCGATTTGACGCGCAAACAGGTCCGGCAAGAGCAAGTCGATCCGGAAACGACGGATCTCTTCCTCGGGGGACCCGGTTTGGGAGCCAAGATGCTCTTTGACGAGGTCGCGCCGGGAACGCCCCCTTTCGACCCCGCCAACAAGCTCATCTTCATGACCGGTCCGCTGACCGGGACCCCCGCCCCCGCCGGTGCGCGCTACGGGGTGGTTTTCAAATCCCCCCAAACCGGAGGATACGGGGAGGCCACCGCCGGGGGGAAATGGGGGCCGGCGCTCAAGTGGGCCGGTTACGACGGAATCGTCGTGGAGGGGCAGGCCGCCTCCCCCTGCTTCCTGCTCATCACCGATCAACGGGTCGAGATCCGGGAAGCCCGGCACCTTTGGGGAAAGGATACGCAGCAAACGGAACTCTCCCTCCGGCAGGAACTGGGGGAAGGGTGCAAGGTGGCCTGCATCGGCCCGGCCGGTGAGAACCGGGTGTCCTTCGCCTCGATCATCAACGACTTCGGGCGCGTAGCCGCCCGGACCGGCCCCGGGGCCGTGATGGGCAGCAAGCATCTCAAAGCGATCGCCGTCATGGGGGGACGCAAGCCGCCCCTGGCCGACAGAGCGCGCCTCGCAGAACTGAGAAGAACGCTGATCAGGACAATGAAGACCGATCCAACCTGCCGGCTGCTCTCCGCCCAGGGGACCCCGGGGTTGTTTCTGCTCCGCGAGCTGGTCGGTTACGGGATCGTCAAGAACTGGCAGATGGACCTCTCCGAGTTCCCGGGAAAAGAGCGGATCTCCGGGGAACGGCTGAACAGCGAATACCTCCTGCGCCGGGAGACCTGCTTCGGCTGCCCCGTGGGCTGCGGCCGGGTCACGAAAGTGGCCATGGACGGGGAAGCGGTCCAGGTCAAAGGACCGGAGTACGAAACGATGGCCGCCCTGGGCTCCCAGTGCTTCAACAGCGACATGGAAACGCTGATAAAGGCGAATCATCTGTGCAACACCCTGGGAATGGATACGATCTCCACGGGGGGCGTCATCTCCTTCGCGATGGAGTGCTACGAGCGCGGCCTGCTCCCCCCCCATATGCTCGGGGGCAGGCGGATCCTCTGGGGAGACGGCGAGACCATTCTGCGGCTGATCGAAGACATCGCCTGCCGGAAAGGGGCGCTGGGCGAGTTGCTGTCGCAGGGGGTGCGGTCGGCGGCGGCGCAGCTGGGCGGAAGTTCCACAGAGTGCGCCATCCACGTCAAGGGGGTGGAGGCGGCCGAGCACGACCCGCGGTCCTGCCAGGGCTGGGGGCTGACCTATGCCGTCGGCAACGCGGGGGCCCGGCACACGGAGGGGGGGGTCTGGCCGGAGTTCGGCAAAGTCCAAGCCTCGCTGGGGCTGGGAGAACCGATGGACCGGACGACCATCGAGGGTAAACCGCGCGCCCTGATGCTGGTGCAGGATGCCATCGCCTCGGCGATGAATGCGCTGGGACTGTGCTACTTCGCCTACGGCCCGTCCAGCGCCATGGAACGTGTGCCCGATCTGCTGGAAGCGGTTACCGGCACTCCGCGCAGCATGGGCCAGCTCCTCCGCTGCGGGGAGCGCAGTTTCAACATCAAGCGGCTCTTCAATATGCGCGAGGGGTTCGGGAGAAAGGACGACAGGCTTCCGGAGAGGTTTACCCGCCATCCTCTGCAGCAGGGGCATTCCAAGGGCCTGACGGCCCGGACGGAGGAGATGATGGACGAATACTACCGCCTGCGCGGCTGGGACTTGTCCACCGGGTGGCCGACGCGGGAAAAGCTCAGGGAGTTGTCCCTCGAGAAGGAATGGGAGGCGGTCTATCCGGGTTGAGAGCAGGAGATTGACCTTTTTGGCAGGATTTTTCCATAATCAGCGGGAAAAGGAGCAAGAGGACGAGCATGATACGGACATTTCGATCGCCCCGGGATATCATCTGGGGAAGGGGCAGTCTGGGCCATCTGGAAAAGATTCCGGGGAAGAGAGCCCTCATCGTCACCGATCCCGTGATGACGGCATTGGGCACGGCCGCAAGGGCCGAGGGCTATCTGCAAAAGGGCGGGCTGGCGGTCCGGGTCTTTGATCAGGTCGAACCGGAGGCGTCCATTGAAACGGTCCTGAACATCCTGGCCGAAAACAAGGATTTCCAGCCCGACGTCCTCGTGGGTCTCGGCGGCGGGTCGGTGATCGACGCCAGCAAAGCATTCCGGGTCTTCTATGAACACCCCCATTTGCGCTTCGAGGATGTTCATGCGCTGTACGGTCCCCCCAAAGCCGCCCTCCCTCCCTTCGGGAAAACGCTCCATGTGGCCGTCAGCTCCACGAGCGGCACGGGGTCCGATGCCAGCCATGTCTGCATCGTGACGGACCCGGCCGTCCGCGCCAAATGCCCTATCGTCAGCCTGGAGCTGAAACCCGACATGGCGATCGTCGACCCGGATGTGGCCGACTCGATGCCCAGGGCGGTCCTGGCCGATACGGGCCTGGATGCCCTCACGCACGCCATCGAGTCCTACGTGAGCGGGCTGGCCAATGACTTTTCCCGGGGCCTCTCGCTGGAGTCGATCCGTCTGCTCATGGCCCACCTTCCCCCGGCCTACCGGGAGAACGACCGGGCTTCCAAGGAGCATATCCACTACGCG
>JBFMBA010000448.1:0-10282 GCA_040755475.1 Thermodesulfobacteriota bacterium | reverse complement strand
TTTGGGGTGCCCGTCTCGGCGAGGGACGCGTCCGCGAAGCGGCCCATTCCCATTGTCTGAGCCCGCAGGGCGAGTTTGGGAATGGGAGCGGCCGAGCCGCAGAACGGGCCAAAAATTGTACAGGTGAACGGCGGGACCCTCTTCCAGCCGCATCAGAGTGATGGCGCCAACTCTGACGCAGCCCTGACCCGGTCATAGCGACCATCCCGGCCGGTCCTACCGTCACCCGGGTCGGGACGGAAGGAATCGGGAAGATCCCCGCCCATGGGGCGGGGCTTGCGGGATGCGCTCCCGCTCAGTCAGGTCGCTTGCGCGTCCACGCCCCGGGAAAAGGTCCGGAAGGGAGGCCCGGTCCGGAGGAGGCGCTCACGGCCCGCCAGTCCCGGACGAACCCGGCCAGGACGGGAATCATGACCAGCGCTGCAGGGATGTCGGACTCCCCGATCGTTCCGCCGGGAAACAGAGACAGCCAAATGAATGCGGACTGGAGGGCTGCGGCGTATTTCCGCCCTTTGCTCTCCGGCAGGGGATTGAGGGGGCGTCCCCGCTTTTGACGCCACCACTGCCCGAGGATGAAGACATAGTACGCGATCCCCGCGACGACAAACCACGGCGGCAATCTGCCGTAATGGACGGCCAGAAGGATTGCAGTGAGCGTGGCAAGGGCGTCCATGTCACGATCCAGAAATGCCCCGAAAAGGGACGTCTCGTTGCGAAGACGCGCCAGAAACCCGTCAAAAACGTCCAGGATCAGGACACTTCCATACAGAGAAAGGGGAAGCCAGGCGAGAGGGCCCTCCGGCGGCTGCACACCGAGAAAGCCTGCCAGCGCGCAGATCATCAGCCCCCGGAGGAAGGTGAAGCGGTTGGCCAGGCCCGGAAAGCGGGTCCCCGGAAGGCCTCCCGGATACTTCCTGAAAGCGATCCATACTCGCCAGCCGAGGACGATCAGCATCAGGGCCGCGGCCCGGCCCCACGGTCCGGCATGGTCGGGGTGCCACACCATGCGAAGCAGGGCATATCCCCCGGCGATCGTCGCCGACCCCGCGCACAAGGCGGTCAAAACGAAATACCCGTATCGGCTTTGAGGCGTTATCATCTTGACGTACATGGTCATTTGTGGTTATGATACAATACCGGTTGGCGGTGTATCCGTCAATCGTTCCTTCTTTTTTTGCAGCCCCTTTGAACCGGACCCGATGTAAACAGGCAGACGATCGAAACGACGGCGACCAGTACTATCGTGCGATGACACCCCGACCCGGTCTGTTCGACAAAATCCGCTCCTCCCTGCACGGGGCGCCCCGTCGCCCCGCTGCTCCGGACCGCCCCTACATCACCCTCAGCTATGCCCAGAGCATAGACGGCTCCATCGCCTCCCGGTCGGGCAGACCGCTTGCCCTGAGCTGCAGCGAATCCGTTGTGCTCACCCACCGGATCCGGGCGATTCACGACGCCATCCTGGTGGGCATCGGCACCATCTTCGCGGACAATCCCCTGCTGACCGTTCGGCATGTCGCCGGGGAAAGCCCCCAGCCCGTCATCGTGGACAGCCGGCTCCGGCTCCCCCTCGATGCCCGCGTTCTGCGGCAAAACCACAAAGCACCCTGGATTGCCACAACCGAACAGGCCGATGCGGAACGCGAAAAGACACTGGTCCGGTCGGGCGCCACGGTGCTGCACATCCAGTCCCAGCCGGACGGTCTGATCGATCTGGAGGCGCTGCTCAGGCTGTTGAAACAGATGGACATTCAAACCGTCATGGTGGAAGGGGGCAGCCAGGTCATCACCAGTTTCCTGAAGCACCGCCTGGTGGATCAGCTTGTCTTGACGCTGGCGCCCGTCTTCATCGGCGGTATCCAGGCCGTATGGCCGCAGCAGCTCAGCCTTCTCGATCCTCCCCGCCTGGAGGCCGCGGAGTGGGAGATGTGCGGGTCCGATCTTGTCCTGAGGGCCGACATCGTCTGGCGTGACCCATGAAGCAGGCATCCCTTTATTTTACCGCCCCCCGTCGCGTCGAAATCCGGGAAGGCCCTCTCCCCTCCCCCGCCGCCGGACAGGTCCTGGTCCGGACGCTTTTTTCGGCCATCAGCCCCGGCTCCGAGCTTCTTGCGTACCGCGGCCTCTGTCCCGACGATGTTCCCCTGGATAAGACGATTCCCGCCTTTTCGGCTCCCTTCCGATTTCCCGCCCGGTACGGCTATTCCGTCGTCGGACGTGTGATTTCATGTGGGCGGGATGTCCCCTCCGACTGGGAGAACCGCTTCGTCTTCGCCTTCCACCCCCACGAGAGTCACTTTCTGGCCCGCCCCGCGGAGCTGCACGGGCTGCCGCCCGACATATCGCCGGAAGAGGCGCTCTTCCTCCCCGCGCTGGAGACGGCAGTGAACTTCACGATGGACGGCAGACCGATGATCGGTGAGCGGGTGATCGTGTTCGGCCAGGGGATCGTCGGCCTCCTGACCACGGCCATGCTCGCCGGCCATCCGCTCGGCTGCCTGATCACCCTCGATCCGGAGGCGCTCCGCCGCCGCTTCTCGCTGATGGCGGGGGCGGACGCAAGCCTTGACCCCTTCGAACCGGGCGTTCTCGATGCGCTCCCCGCACGCCTCGGATCCAAAGAGCCATGGGGGGGTGCCGACCTGGTGTACGAGATCTCCGGCACCCCCGAAGCGCTGGAGCAGGCCCTGGCGGTCACCGGCTTCAGCGGACGCGTCGTCATCGGCTCCTGGTACGGGCGGAAAAAGGCCAACCTGAATCTGGGCGGCAGGTTTCATCGCAGCCGCATCCGCCTGATCAGCAGCCAGGTGAGCAGCATCAGCCCCGAATTGACCGGGCGCTGGACAAAGGCGCGGCGCCTCGAAGCGGTCTGGTCTTTGCTGAAGAAGGCCGATCCGGTTCGATTCGTCACCCACCGCTTTCCCTTCGCGCAGGCCGCGCAGGCCTATGCCTGCCTCGATGAGACTCCGGGGGCGTCGGTCCAGGTGATCCTCACCTACTGAACGCCCCATACTGGCGGCCTCGCAGAAAGCCGCAAAGGCCGTCAATTGTACCAATCAGCGAGGGCGAAAGGAGCAGGAGAAATGAAATTCACCGTGGCGGTCAAAAGGCGTTTTATTGCACGCCATTACCTCATCGGCGGCGACTGGGGCGATGAAAACGACGTGCACTCGCACGAGTACGGCGTCGAGGTGAGCCTCGAAGGGACGCAGCTGAACGAACACGGATACGTGGCGGACATCGCGGAAATCGGAGCGCGCGTCGATGGGATCATCGCGGGGGTGAAGGAGAAAACCCTCAACGATCTTGATGAATTCTCCGGTTTGAACCCGAGCGTCGAGCGCCTGGCGGCCCTCTTTTGCCGATCCCTGCTCACGAAGATCGCCCCGGGGATATCGGCCGTGCGTGTCCGCGTTTTCGAGGACGACGGCGCATGGGCGGCCTGCCGCCGGGAGATTCCATGAAGATCGGCCTGGTGATTTACGGGGACCTCGATCTCGTGTCGGGCGGTTATCTTTACGACCGCATGCTGGTGGGGCATCTGAAGGGGCGCGGGGCACGGATCGATATCCTCTCGCTCCCCGCGAGGAGCTACGGGCTTCTGCTTGCCGACAACCTTTCCGGCGCCCTGCCGCGCGCCGTGAAGGCCCACGGCTTCGATCTCCTGCTGGAGGACGAGCTGAACCACCCCTCCCTCTTTTACCTGAACCGGAGGCTGCGAAAGGTTCTGAAAGGCCCCATCATCGCGATCGTCCATCACCTGCGCAGTTCAGAACCGCGGCCCGCCTGGCAGAACGCCTTCTATCGCCGGGTGGAGAGGCGCTACCTGGAGGGCGTCGACGGCTTCGTCTTCAACAGCGACACCACCCGTCTGGCGGTGGAGACGGTGCTGGGGACGACACCCCCCTCCGTCGTGGCCCTTCCGGGGGGGGACCATCTCCTGCCCCGCCTCGACGATGGCGCCCTTGCCCGGCGCTGCCATGAAGCGGGCCCGCTCAGGATCCTTTTCGTGGGGAACGTGATCCCGCGCAAGGGGCTCCATACGCTGCTGGCGGCCCTCGATCGCCTCCGGCGAGAGAGCTGGCTGCTGACCGTTGCGGGAAGCCTTTCCGCCGATCGGCGCTATGCCGCGCGGATCAGACGTCGCATCTCCCGGAGCGGTTTCGATCGCCGGGTGACCCTTCTGGACACCGTTCCGACCGGCCGGATATCGGATCTGATGGAGACTCACCAGTGCCTGGCGGTCCCTTCGTACTACGAGGGATACGGGATCGCCTACCTGGAAGCGATGGGTTTCGGGCAGCCGCTGATCGCCTCGCGGGCGGGCGCCGCCCCGGAGGGGATCGACGACGGCCGGGAGGGTTTTCTGGTGGCTCCGGGCGACAGTGAGGGGCTCGCGGAAGCGATCGGAAGGCTCCTCCGTGACCGGACCCTCCTTGAAACAATGAGCCGGGCGGCGCGCGCCCGCTATCGGGGCCATCCGCCCTGGGCGGCCGGCATGGCAAGGGTCGAGGATTTCCTCGAACGGATGGCGGGGAAAAGAAGCGGGTGATGAGGCCCGCCGGAGGTTCTGTGGCGATCCCCTCTGACTTCAGTTACCTGCGGTATCTGGCGGCAAAAAGGAGCGTCGATGACCGCGCATTGAACCGGTACGTCCTGGAGCATCTGAAAAGAGGCCTCGGCCGGTCCGGGCAAACCCCTCCCGCGGAGGTCCTCGAAATCGGCGCCGGCAGCGGCGCGATGCTGGAGAGGCTGGCACGCAGGGGGATTCTCAAGCGGGCCCGGTACGAGGCGATAGACCTGGTTCCGGAACATATCGGCGAGGCCAGACGCCTCCTGCCTCTCTGGGCGCGCGATCTGGGCTTCACACCGATGGATGAAACCGGCGCCGGCCTGCGGCTTGAACGCGGGACGGATTGCCTCGCCGTTCGTTTTGAAGCGATCGACGTTCATGCATTTATCCGCCGGGAGGCGGGAAGGCGCCGCTGGGATCTTCTGGTCAGCCATGCCTTCCTGGATCTGGTGGATGCGGGTTCCGTTCTGCCCGGCCTGCTCTCCCTGGTGAGCCCCGGCGGCCTTCTCTACCTGACCATGAATTTCGACGGCGTGACCATCCTCGAGCCGCCGCTGGACCCGGCCCTCGACGAGGCGATCCTGGCTCTCTACCACGCAACGATGGACAACCGCCGGGTCGGGGGGCATCCGTCGGGCGACAGCCGGACGGGCCGCCGCCTGCTCGGCCGGCTCGGCACGCAGGGCGTCGAGATCGCCGCCGCGGGCAGCTCCGACTGGGTCATCCACCCGGCGGGCGGCCGCTACCCATATGACGAGGCCTATTTTCTCCATTTCATCGTCAACCTCATCGATGCTTCGGTCAAGGGCCACCCATCGCTCGATCCCGGGCGGCTTTCCCGGTGGATCGGCGCCCGCCATGCCCAGATCGAGCAGGGCGCTCTGATCCTCATTGCGCATCAGATCGATATTCTCGGCCGGCGGTCATGATGCGATCGTGCGATGCGCGTCGCGGTCAAAGGCACAGGTTCAGAATCGCAGCCGTTCCGTCTTCCGAACAGGCTCAACCGTCAGGGGAATTACCGGCTTTCAGCGGGACCCGGTCCGGGGGAATGTTCCGGGGTGGCCGGTGTACCCCTGTCTATACAGCCCGCATGAAATCCCATTCGGCGGCAACAGGTTAGGACAATGTCTCCCGTCAAAATACCCTTGACGTGCAAATCCCTTTTCTGTATCGTCGGACCAGGCAACGGCATTGTCTGATCAAGGAAGTCCTTATGAAACGTTTTTTATTGATTTTGGTGCTTCTGGCGGTAATAGGCGGTTTTGCAGGTTTCCAGCACTTCTCACCCTGGTCCCTCAACAAACCCCAGGGCAAACCCGAGGGTAAAGCCGAACAGGACACGAAGGGCCGTCCGGGCGGTCAGGGCCGCGGTGGAGGCTCCCGTGAAGCCATACCGGTGCTCGTGGCAACCGCTGTCCAGAAGGCCCTGCCGGTCCAGCTTCGCGCCGTAGGCAATGCCGAGGCTTACGCGACCGTCGCCATCAAGAGCCAGGTCACGGGGGTGCTGCTGCAGGCGCACTTCAAGGAAGGGCAGGATGTCAGGAAAAATCAGCTGCTCTTTACCCTTGACCCACGCCCCTTTGAGTCGAGCGTCAAACAGGCCGAGGCGGCCCTGGCGCGGGACATCGCGCAGCTGCAAAACGCCCGCGAGCAGGCGCGACGCTATGCGGAACTCGTGAAGAAGCACTACGTCTCCCGGGAGCAGCACGACCAGCTGCGCACCAACGCGGAAGCGCTGGAAGCCGTGGTGGAAGCGGACAAGGCCGCCGTCGAAAACGCCAGGGTCCAACTCTCCTACTGTTATATCTACTCACCCATGGAAGGGCGGGTAGGGGCCATGCTGGTCAACGAAGGCAATCTGATCCGGGTCAACGACGGAACGCCCCTGGTCGTCATCAACCAGGTGAGTCCCATGAACGTCACCTTCTCGGTTCCGGAACAGCATCTGGGCGATCTCAAAAAATACATGGCCGCCGGGAAGCTGCCGGTTGACGCCCTGCTGCCCGGCGGAAGCTATCGCGAGCGGGGAACCCTTTCCTTTGTCGACAACGCCGTGGATCGCCCCACCGGAACGATCAAGCTCAAAGCGGTCTTCACCAACCCGGACCGGCGCCTCTGGCCGGGCCAGTTCGTCAACGTGGCCCTGACCCTGACGACGCAGCCCAACGCCGTCGTGATTCCCTCCGAAGCCGTCCAGAGGGGCCCCGAGGGAGAGCACGTATTTGTCGTTCAGCCCGACAAAAAAGTCGACATGCGGCCCGTCGTCGTTGGCTGGACCAGCGAGGGGGAGGCCGTCATCGCCAAAGGGATCAAGGCGGGAGAACAGGTGGTTCGCGAGGGGCAATTCCTCCTGGGGCCCGGATCGAGGGTGGAAATAAGGGAAGCGGGCGGCGGCGCGGAGAGCGTCGAAGCGACGCGGGGAGTGGGCAAGGGAGAGGTAAAAGGCGGGCGGACGAAAGCGGGGAACCGGTCATGAAGATGTCCGGGCTTTTCATACGCAGGCCGGTCACCACGACCCTCGTCATGCTGGGGATCCTCATCTTCGGCTTCATGGGGTACAGGGTCCTTCCCGTGAGCGACCTGCCCACCGTGGATTTTCCCACCATCACGGTCAGCGCCAGCCTGCCGGGCGCCAGCCCCGAAACCATGGCGTCGACTGTTGCGACCCCGCTGGAGAAGCAATTCTCCGCCATCGCCGGCCTGGACTCCATCAACTCGGTCAGTACGCTCGGACGCACGCAAATCACCCTCCAGTTCAACCTGAGCCGCAACATCGACGCGGCGGCCCAGGATGTGCAGGCGCAGATCGCCCGGGCGGCTCGCGACCTGCCGTCGAGCATGCCGTCCCCGCCCTCCTACCGGAAGGTGAATCCCGCCAACATTTCGATTCTCCTGTTTGCGCTCACGTCGGACTCCCTGCCGCTGTCGTCGGTCGACGAATTCGCCCAGACCATCCTGGCCCAGCGGATTTCCATGGTCAGCGGGGTGGCCCAGGTCGATGTCTTCGGTACGCAGAAATACGCGGTCCGGATTCAGCTGGACCCGAACCAGATGGCGGCGCGCCAGATCGGCTTAGACGAGGTCGTCAACGCCGTGCAGCGCAGCAGCGTCAACCTGCCCGTGGGAACGCTGGAAGCGCCGAATCGGGCCTACACCCTGGTCTCGGACGCCCAGCTCAAAAATGCCGAGGCTTTCCGGCCGCTGGTGGTCGCCTACCGCAACGGCGCCCCGGTCCGGATCCAGGACCTGGGGAAGGTGATCGACGGGGTCGAGAACAAATTGGTGGCGAGCTGGTTCAACGGCAAGCGCGCCATTATTCTCGGCGTCCAGCGCCAACCGGGCGCCAACGTGGTGGAGGTCGTCGATTCCATCAAGGAGATCCTGCCCCACCTGCGCACCCAGATCCCCCAGTCCGTCACACTGGAGGTGTTCTTCGACCGCACCCAGTCCATCAGGGAATCGGTCCATGATGTGCAGTTGACGCTCCTGGGGACCATCGTCCTGGTCATTCTGGTGATTTTTCTCTTCCTGCGCAATGTGTCGGCCACCGTGATCCCCAGCCTGGCGCTGCCCATGTCGATCGTCGGCACCTTTGCCGTCATGTATCTGCTCGGCTACAGCCTCAACAACCTCTCGCTCATGGCGCTCACCCTGGCCGTGGGGTTCGTCGTCGACGACGCCATCGTGGTGCTGGAGAACATCGTACGCCACATGGAAAAAGGCGAGAGCCCCTACGAGGCGGCGGTCAAAGGCGCCAGGGAGATCGGCTTCACTATTTTGTCCATGACCCTATCGCTGGTGGCGGCCTTCATTCCCGTCCTGTTCATGACGGGCATGCTCGGGCGCCTTCTGCGCGAATTCGCCGTCACGATCTGCGTGGCGATCCTCGTCTCGGGGTTCATCTCCCTGAGCCTCACCCCCATGCTGTGCAGCCGCTATCTTCGGCCGCCCGGCGAGCGCCGGCACGGCTTCCTGTATCATTTCCTGGGGCGCTGCCTGGATGCCATGAAAAAAGGCTACGAAGTCTCGCTTCGGTGGGTCATGCGGCATCACGTCACCACCATGGTGTCGTCGGTCGTCGTCCTGGTCATGACGATCACCATGTTCGGGCTGGTGCCCAAGGGTTTTATCCCGAGCGAGGATACGGGCCAGGTGCTGATCAACACCGAGGGCGCCCAGGGCATCTCCTTTGAACAGCTGGTGAAATACCAGCTGCAGGCGGCCGATATCGTAGGCAGGGACCCGAACGTGGAGTCCTTTTTCTGCAGCGTCGGCGTCGGCGGAATGAGCGTGACGGGGAATTCCGGTCGCATCTTCGTCAAACTCAAACCCCGGGCGGTGCGCGCGCTGAGCGCCGAGGAGTTCATCAAAGAGATGCGGCCCAAGCTGTCGCGCATTGCGGGGCTCCGGACCTCCCTGCAGAATCCGCCGGTCATCCGGATCGGCGGGCGGCTGACGCGAAGCCTTTACCAGTTCACCCTGCAGAGCCCCGACGCACCGGAACTCTATAGAAATGCGCACCTGTTCGAAGAGAAACTCCGGGCGCTGCCGGAGCTGCGGGACGTGAGCAGCGATCTGCAGCTGAAAAACCCGCAGCTTTCCATCGTCATGGACCGCGACAAGGCCGCGACCATGGGGATCACCGCCCAGGGCATTTCGCCGCGACAGATCGAGGAGGCCTTCTGGAGCGCATACGGGACCAGACGGGTGTCGACCATCAGCACGCCCAACAACCAGTACGAGGTGATTCTGGAGCTGGACCCCAGGTTTCAGAACGACCCGTCGGCGCTGTCGATGCTGTACATCCGGCCCACCACGGGGCAACTCGGCACGGCCCAGCCGATGGTCCCGCTCGGGTCGGTGGCGCAGGTCAAATACAGCGCGGGGCCGCTGTCGGTCAACCACTCCGGGCAGCTCCCCTCGGTGACCCTCTCTTTCAACCTGCGCGAGGGCGTTTCGCTGGGCAATGCCGTGGACACCATCAACAAAATGGCGCGCAGCACCCTGCCCGCGACGATCAGCACGAATTTTCAGGGGACGGCGCAGGAATTTCAATCGTCCATCAAGAGCCTCTGGCTGCTGCTGGCCCTGGCGGTATTTATCGTTTATCTGGTGCTCGGGATTCTTTACGAGAGCTTCGTCCACCCGCTGACCATTCTGTCCGGCCTGCCGTCCGCGGGTCTGGGGGCCCTGATCGCGCTCTACACCTTCCGCATGGACCTGAGCATCTACGCCTTCGTCGGCCTGATCATGCTCGTCGGTATCGTGAAGAAGAACGCCATCATGATGATCGACTTCGCCCTGGAGGCGCAGCGCAACGAAGGCAGGACGCCGGCCCAGGCGATTTTCGAAGGCGCCCTGATACGGTTCCGGCCGATCATGATGACCACCATGGCCGCCATCGTGGGCGCGGTGCCCATCGCGATCGGCTGGGGGGCCGGCGCGGAGGCGCGCCAGCCCCTGGGCATATCCGTTGTCGGCGGTTTGCTGGTGTCGCAGCTCCTGACGCTCTACATCACCCCGGTCGTTTACCTCTACCTGGAGCGGGGCCAGACCTTCCTGGCCTCGATTCCCGGGCAGATGCGCAGACCGATCCCCGGCCGTCGCGCGGCGGCGGATGGGAAGCCTCTGGCGAAATCAGCGTATATTTCGGGAAACCCGGAGATAAAATAACGTACTGTGCACCCCTCGCTCCCCTGCAAAGGC
>JBFMBA010000447.1:0-6073 GCA_040755475.1 Thermodesulfobacteriota bacterium | reverse complement strand
CCAAGATCATCCAGGCGCTCCAGTGCGTGAAGGACCTGAACCTGGAGGTGCTCAACGCCGCCTACCTGAAAAGCCGCAGGGGCGTCAACCGGGAATTCGTCCTCCATGTGAATACCGAAGACGCCTCGGAGCTGCTGGAGTGTATGCGTTCCCAAGGGCTGGAGGTCGAGCTGCGGGAGCGGTAGCCCCCTGCCGGAGGCAATCCGCCCATGTCCCGTAGGATCTCTGAACACCGGCAGGACCGAAGCGAATGAAAGAGCTCTGCGCCGATCTGTTGGCCGAATACCGGCAGCTCGCATCGCTGGTCGAGGCCATGACACCGCAACAGTGGGGTCAAAAGACCCCTTTCTGCGGATGGACCCCCTGGGACCAAATCGCCCATCTCTGCTTTTTCGACGAGTCGGCGCTGCTGGCGGCGAAGGCGCCCGAGGCTTTCGCAGCCGAGACAGCCGAACTCCAGAAGCAATTGGGCGGCAGCATCGATTTGGACACGGTGGCCCGCGCCCGCTTCGGTCATCTCACCGGCCCCCGTCTACTCCCTTACTGGCGACGGCGCTTCGAGGCCCTGGTCGCCCTCCTGTCAGGAATGGACCCCAAGGCAAGGCTCTCCTGGTACGGCCCGGCGATGAGCGTTCGCTCCTTCGCCACGGCGCGGATGATGGAAACCTGGGCCCACGGGCAGGATATTGTCGACCTCACGGGGCAGCAAAGAATCGTCGGCGACGGAATCAGGAATATTGCCCACCTCGGCGCTTCCACCTTCGGCTGGACTTTTCTGAACAGAAACCTCCCCGTTCCCGAACCCGCGCCGTACATGGAACTGCAGGCGCCTTCCGGCGAGAGCTGGATCTGGAACGGGCCGCCCTCCGACCGGCATTACCTGCTCGGCCGTGCGGAGGAATTCTGCCTCGTGGTGACCCAGCGGCGCAATGCGGCGGACACGGGGCTGCGGTTCGGAGGAACGGCAGCCGAATGGCTTCCGATCGCGCAATGCTTTGCCGGGCCTCCCGAGGATCCGCCTGCTCCGGGCGCGCGCGCCGTCCGGGACTGAACCGGCGGGATCGCAGGGCCCGCAGCCGAGTCAGTCTGCCGGCTCGGCCCCCGTCATCCCCTGAAGCGGCGATCCGAGCGCAGCGCCGTTCCGCCGGCCTGAGGATCGGCAGACTTGCAAAAGGGTTGGGGCCACCATCGGAGGCAAGCGCCGCATCATGACGGAAAAGACCAAGTCAGGGACACAGGACCTTGAAGCGAAGATCCCCGCCGTCATTCTGCCCGACGGATACTGCGGAAAGATTCTGCTCATACTGATCATCTGCGGGGAGAGCCGCATGCTGGCCCTTCGCTCGGGGGATCTGTGGCACCGGGAGATTCTCCGCAACGCGCGGGCGGAGATGACTGGCAGGGGGCTGGGGGACGTCCGGGTGGAAGCGATGGGCGGCGCCTATCTTCGCTTCGATGAAGACGGGGCGATACGAATCTGGGGCAGCAGCCAAGAGTTCGGGGCCTGCGATCTGGAATGCGCTGCGGCGCTCGTGAGAGCAGCCAGGCCGGGGTGCAGGGTGGTCGTCTCGGCGGGAGAAGCGGCGTGACCCGCTTCAGAATAAATCACGGGAACAAATAAAAGCCGTCTCCTCCCCGGTAACATATCCTCTTGACATACAGGGTTCTTCCTCATATACCGCCACCATGTAAAACAATGTTGTCAACGGTGGACAAACTCAACAAGGACATCGACAAGCTCAACAGGGACAAAAAGCAGAAGATCGACGACTCCCGCGACACGATGAAGAGGCAGAAGGACGCGGTCTGGAAGTAGTCAACCGGTTTTTGTGCAAGAAGCAGTATCGGGGAAAATTACTCGATCATATTGATATTTCAGGGTCACGGTCGTTGTGATTGCCGCCGCATCGCGGCGGCGATCACATTTTCGCTGATTCCCCGCCGGGGTGCTCCCGCCGTCGGCGGGCCCGGTCATTCTTTATCCCGTCATCCCACCGTCTCTCTCGTTTCAACCAGTCGCTTCCCCCGGGGGATCACCCCACGGCAGCGGCGTTTTTTTCAATCGACGCAATGAACGCCACAACCTCCCGGTTGAACCTCGCGTCCTCTTCGATGAAAAAGCAATGCCGGCGGCCAGGGAAAACGCTCAGCCGCGCGACCGGCAACAGCTCCTTTAGAATCAGCGAGTTTTGCGCCGGCACCAGCGGGTCGTCGTCCCCGGTCATGACAAGGGACGGCACCCTGATCCCGCCGAGCCGATCAACCGTGTCGTGCGCCAGGCAGGCCGCGAGCTGCCTGAAGAAAGCCTCCCTGGGCTGATAATGCATCAGGGACACCCTTACGAATTCCTGAATCTTCTCCGGCTGCGCCTCGATGAACCGGTCCGAGAAATAGATGTCCATGTCCTTGCGGAGGATCTCCTCGGGCGACAGGCCTTCGTTCGCCGTGAATTTCACCATCCGTTCCTCACCCATCGGGACGGCGCGTCGACCTCCGCAACCGGTGCATCCGAGAATCAGGCTCCTCACTTTGTCAGGATAGCCCAGCGCCAGCTCCTGGGCAATATAGCCGCCCATGGAGATGCCCAATACATGGGCATTGTCGATCCCAAGGGCTTCCATCAATCCCGCGGTGTCATCGGCGAATCGAGCAATGGAGTATGCCGTCTCCGGCTTGTCCGAACGCCCGGCTCCCCGGTTGTCGAAGGCGATCAGTTTGAAATGCTTTGATAATGAGGGAATCTGGAGGTACCACCATTCGAGATTTCGCCTGAGGCCCATGATCAGGACGAGCGGGGCGCCTTCACCATGCATTTCATAATAGAGATTCACATCCCCGACCCGGACGGTAGGCATCAGACGGCTCCCTCCTTTTCCGAAGCCGGCTTTTCCATGTCGAGGATTCTCCTTTTCATATCCGCGGGGACGGCGACCTTCTTCCCTTCCCGGTAATCGAAGGTCACGATCACCCCGTCTCCTTCGGCTGCCGCCTTCCGATGCTTCGCGCTGACAACCAGGTGCTTCATGATAAAACGGTCTTCCCGGATGTCGACCACCCGTGTGCCGATGAGCACCTTGTCGGGATAGGTCAGGGGTATCTTGTATTTGCAGGAGATCTCTGCGAGAATGGGTCCCACCCCCGTCTCCGTCATATAGTCCATGACGTTGATCTTTTCGAAGTAGGCGATCCTGGCGCTCTCGAAATACCGGAAATAGACGATGTTGTTCACGTGACCCATGGCGTCCATCTCACCCCACGCCACCGGGAACTCCACGATGACCGGGTAGTCATTCAAAAGATCGCTCATCGGTCCCCCTTTGCCTGGGTGCGCCGGGAACATCCTCATCCCTTCACCGCATCTTCAATCGTATGCGAAAGTCATTCGGCCCGCCATATCCCTGCAGCATCGGGTGCTATTCGCATCCGCAGGCGATCAGACGCCGCCCGCGCCGTGCCTTCCGGTCGTATCCCCCGGTGGGCCTGTCCGTCAGTCGGCAAGCCTGAACACCGTCACTTTATGGTTTCCCCCGGCGGCCTTTTCCTTGGCGGTGGCGCGGATAATCCCATAGATGACCCCCCTGTCGCTGCGGTCCCAGGCAATCCCCTGTCCCCGGATGTTCATCGGGATCACATCGACGAGTTCGAGAACGGAACCGGCCCTGGGAAGGCGCATTCGGTAGATCTCGGCAGGGTCGTGGCCTGAAAGATAGAGATACCCGTCGGGCCCCCAGGAGCCGCCGGAATTGCTCATATCCCCGAACTTCTCCAGGATGGCTTTGGGTAGCTTGAAAATACGGAAAGGCGTCCGGCGTGTCAAGGAGATTCGGTGTGGATGACCTGCCGAAAGAAACAAATCCTTATCCGGCATAAAATGTGCTAAAATCATCATCCAGCTCCTGCCAAGATGCCGAACCGGAGAGAAGGGCGGAGGACTCCGTATGCACTTTTTTCATCACCCCCTATGTGTCTTCAAGGCAAGCAGATCACCGATCGGCCTTTATGCCCGAAAGCACCGGCTCGGCCGATCGGATATACCGGCGTGGAAACGGCATCCGGATGCAGCGGTTTCATTGCTGCCGGTCGGTCAATCCGACGACGGATCTGGGAATCAGAGCATTCCGGAGAGCATCCGGCGTCTGTTCGATCTTCAAAGGGGTGATGATGAAACCGACTTATGACTACGATCTGATCGTCATCGGCGCCGGCATCGCCGGGATGGTTTCCGCCGTGACGGCCAATTCCCTGGGCAAGCGCGTGGCCGTCGTCGAAAAATCGAAGGTAGGCGGAAACTGCACCAACACCACGTGCATCCCCAGCAAGGCGCTCATTCATCTGGGTCACATGAGCCGCGGCATCGCACGACTGGACCGCCTGGGGCTGCTCGCGTCTCCCGGAGGCAGTCTCAACCGCCGGACGGTCATGGCGCACATCCGCGGCGTGGTTCAGAAGGCATACGAAAAGGACGCTCCCGAAACGTTTGAAGCGATCGGCATTGATGTGATCCAGGCTTCGGCGAGCTTCATCGACGGCCATCGCATACAGAGCGGTGGACGGACCCTTTCCGCGGAGACATTCATCATTGCCGCCGGCACCTCCCCCTTCGTCCCTCCAATCGACGGCATCGGGGATATTGACTTTCTGACCAACGAAAGCCTCTATGGGCTTGACAGCCTGCCGGAGTCGCTCATCATACTGGGAGGTGGCGTAGACGGGCTCGAGTATGCCTCCGCATTCGGTTCCATGGGTGTCAGGACCACGGTTGTCGAAATGGCGACGCGCCTCCTTCCCCAGATGGACCTTGAACTCGTCAACCGCCTGTTGCGGGGATTGCGCAGCGAGGGGGTGGAGGTATTGGACGGCGCGAAGGCCGTAAGCCTCCGCAAAAAGGGGGATCGGGTAGTCCTTGCCTACGAGCGAAAAAGTGGCGTGCGTGAAGAGGTTCAGGCGGATCGCCTGCTTGTGACCGTCGGCAGAAAGCCCGCCCTGGATGCGCTGTCTCTGGAGAACGCCCGCGTGCAGTTCAATGCAAAGGGCATCATAACGGACAATACGCTCCGAACCACCGCAGATCATATCTACGCCTGCGGCGACATTGTCGGACCCTACCAGCTCGCTTCCAGCGCGGAGGCCCAGGCCATTGTCGCGGCGACCAATGCGGTCCTGCCTGTAAAGCGGCGGATCGACTACAGCCACAATATCTACGTGGTGTTCACCGAGCCGCCCCTGGCGTGCATAGGCCTTACGGAAGAGCAGGCCTACGAAACGTTCGGGGAGAGACTGAAGGTGTACCGCTTCGAATATGCGGGCATGCGCCGTGCCCTCATAGACGGGAATTCCACCGGTGTGGCCAAGCTGCTGTGCGACGGCCGCGGACGGATCGTCGGCGCGCATATCCTGGGCGAAGGCGCCGGAGAGGTCATTCACGAAATCCAGATGATCCGGGCGTTCAGGCAACCGCTGCGAAGGCTCAGCGTCATCACACACGCCTACCCGACCTATGCGCAGGCGCTTGTAGGACGGGCGAGCCAGCTGGCTTTCCTCGATCACATGGCCGGCAGTCTCTTCGTGAAGACCGCCTTGCGGCTGTTGCCCGGATGCGCAAACCGGCTGATCCTGGCAAGGGAGCGCCTGGCGGAAGCGGTCACGTCCGCGACATCGTACGCCGCGGAAACCAGGTCCCGAACGGCGCCGGAGCCCGAAAACGCCCCCTGCAGGATTACATCCAGCACGGACGATCAACGGACCGTTACCCTGGACATCGGCGGATCCCTCGACGCCTCCTGTGAAAGAACCCTTCTGTCGGCCTTTGACGATGGCGTCGAGCGGGGGCAGTATCTTCTCTTGAATTTTTCGGGTCTTGTCCACATGAACCCGGAGGGCGCCTCGCTTCTGTTTGCCTGTGCCGCGCGTGCAGCCCGGAAACATCGTGAACTGTCGGCCATCGGCCTGCGGCAGGGGTTGCGGAATGTCTTTCGCCTGACAGGTCTCGATGGGGTGATCGCATTGCCCGGCGACGGCAAGGAATCCACAAACGCCCGGAGCACTTCGGAAAAAACAGGATCTTCGGCCGGCC
>JBFMBA010000446.1:0-17952 GCA_040755475.1 Thermodesulfobacteriota bacterium | reverse complement strand
TCTACCTGCTGGAAGGGGACTCCTGCTCGGCGGTCATCAGCGGGGGGATGAGCTACCTGGCTCCCGTCGTCCGGGAACAGATCGCCGCCTTCGGCATCGATGAGGGGCGGCTGAAAAAACTGCTGATTCTCCACGCCCATTTTGATCATGTGGGGCTCGTCCCCTATTTCCGCCGACGTCACGGCGAGCTGGAGGTCTATGCCTCGGCCAGGGCGTGGCAGATTCTGCAGATGCCCAAGGGGATTGAAACGATCAATGCCTCGAGCCGCCTCGTTGCGGAACGCATGGGGGTTGCGGACTGGCTGGCAGGTTTGGATCTGGAATGGCGTCTGGAGGAAACCGGCCTGACGGTGACGGATGGGGACCGGATCGATCTGGGCGGGCTGACGGTGCAGATCCTGGAAACCCCCGGCCACTCCTCCTGCTCCATATCCGCCTATATCCCCGAGATACAGGCACTGCTTCCCTCGGACGGCGGCGGCATCCCCTATGGGGATCAGATCGTTTCGGCGGGCAATTCGAACTTCACCCAGTATCAGCGGAGCCTGGAGAAGCTCAAACCGCTCGACGTGCGCCTCTTCTGCGCCGACCATTACGGATACGTGACGGGACCCGAGGCGGGCGGCATGATCGGCCGGAGCATCGAGGCTGGCAGGCGGTACCGGGCCATGGTGGAGGAGATCTACCGGCGAACGGACTCCATCGATGAAACGGTTGAGGCCATGGTGGCGGACCGGTATGCCCGCTCTCCCGATTACGTCATCGGGCCGGAAATCTTTGCCGGCATCTGCCGCCAGATGGTGCGCCATATCGCCGGGGCGGTGGAGGGCCGTGCCTGAGGGGAGGTCCGTCCCGCTTCCTCATTCAAGCCGCCGTGAGAATGGCCCTGATCGCTTCCGCCATTTCCGGCGAGAGGGTTTTCTTCTGGAGAGCCAGATCGACGGTCAGCAGCCCCATCTCGCAGTAGGCGGGCAGGTAGTGCGGCAGCGCGGTCCGCAGAAGGCGGATATGCTGTTCGATGGTTCCCCTGTCGCCGCGTGAGATGGGGCCGGTCAGCGCTCCGATGCTTCCCCTGGTTTCGATGTTCTTCAGGGTGCCCAGGACCAGAGGCCAGAACGCCTGAATCGCCTCGTCCCGGCTCATGCCGAAAGAGAGATAGGTTTCCTCCACCATATGGATCAGGGTGGTGAGGTAGTTGGAGGCCATGCAGGCGGCGGCATGATAGAGCGGCTTGGCTTTGTCGGGCACAAAAAAGGGAATGCCGCCCAGCTCCCGAACCAGCCCGAAGGACCATTCCCGGAGGTCTTCATGGGCCGTGACCCCGAAGCGGCTCCCGGGGATGTTGCGGATGGCCGCCTCCACATCGGCGAAGGATTGAAGGGGGTGGATGCTGGCCACCGAGGCCCCGTCGCGACGGGCCGGTTCCAGCAGATCCAGACCGCCCGCGCCGCTCAGGTGAATCACCTTGTCCCCCGGCTTGAAACCGTGGAGCCGCGAGATGTCGGCGCAGACGGCTGCGATGGCGTCGTCGGGCGTGGCGATAATGATGCATGTGGCCAGGCTGGCCGCTTCGGCATTCCCTTCCGCGGTAAAGGTTCTGCCTCCCGTATGGCGGACCCGCTCCCGCATCGTCGCGGGCGAACGGCTGGTCACGGCGGTGACGGGATATCCGGCCTGGCGCAGAAGATGGCCCACGGCCGTTCCTGATTTGCCCAGGCCGATGATGGCCACATTTTCCCGGTGCTGTGCGGATGATGACATGGGGGCACCTCAAAAAAACTGACCTCTGGTCCGCGGCGGTCTGGGAGGCGCCCTGTGCTGTAGCTGACAAACCGTCCGTCTCAGTCCTTTCCGGGATCCAAGCGGCCGCCCTCCTGTATCACGGACGGCTCCGCCGGGTCAACGGATTTCTCCCGCTCCGGACCCCGGAGAGGCAAGTCCGCTCCCTTCCGGCAGGGGACAGCGCCGGATATGGTTGTATTTGTGACGATTGTTCGATATAAGTGACACAGGAACGCTATGTCATGGCCAAGCGTCCCGCCCGCGGGGCGGGGCTTGCCGAAGGGGCTTCACCCATGCTCAGGAGCGTCAGAAAGACGATCGCCGAGAGCGCCCTGCTCGAGCGCGGCGACCACCTCCTGGTGGCACTATCGGGAGGTCCGGATTCGGTGGCCCTCCTGCGGGTCATGGCGCTCCTTTCTCCGGAATATGGCCTCAAGCTGACGGCGGCGCATCTCAACCACGGCCTCCGGGGTGAAGAATCCCGGGAAGAGGAGCACTTCGTCCGTACCCTCTGCGCTGGGCTGGGGATCGGCTGCATCAGCAAGACGCTGGATATCCGCTCATTGAGGAAGGGCAGCGGCAAGTCGATCGAGCAGGTGGGCCGGGAGCAGCGGTACCGGTTTCTGGACGAAGCGGCGCAGGCCTGCGGTGCGACGAAAATTGCAACGGGGCATCATCGCGACGACCAGGCCGAGACGGTGCTGATCAATCTGTTGCGGGGAAGCGGTCTCGAAGGCCTCAAGGGGATCGTTCCGCTGCGCGACGGCCGGATCATCCGCCCGCTGCTGCATGTGGGAAGGCCGGAGATTCTGGAATTTCTCCGTCGCGAGGGGCTGACGTACAGGGAGGACGGCTCCAACCGGAGCCCCTGCTTCCTGCGGAACCGGATCCGGCATGGGCTCATTCCGGAACTGGCCGCGGGGTACAACCCGGCGATCGTCAGCGGGCTGAGCCGGACCGCCGAGATCATTCGCCGGGAGGATGACTACCTGCAGGCGGCCGTGCGGCGGATCCTGGGCGGGTGGGGCGTTGTTCCGGGCACGGCGGAGGTTTCCCTGCCCCTTCAGGAGCTGACGGGGCTGCACGAGGCGCTGCAGCGTCGGGTGCTCAAATGCCTGCTCGAGGCGGCCGCACCGGAGGGTACCGGGATCGGCTACCGGCACGTGGAGGCGGCATTGGCGCTCGCCCGGCTGCCGCGCCGCCGCAAAGCCTCGCTGGATCTTCCGGGCCTGATCCGCCTGGAGAAGAACGGGAGCGCCATCCGGATCGGCAGGGTGGCCTGGAGGCCCGTCAGAAGCCGCAAGGAAAAAGGCGCATCGGTTCGAACCGGCAGCGGTTCGGAAGCAGAAATGGTTTGAAATAAACCGAATGATATTATATTAAGCCGGTTCATTTGATGCAAAGGAGTAAAAAGCTTGAATCCCCTTCAGAAAAATATCGCGCTGTGGCTGGTGATCAGCCTGGTGTTCGTCATGATCTACCACCTGTTCAACCAGCCCAAGACTGCCCAGATGGATGTGATCTACAGTGATTTTCTCGGTCTTGTGGATAAATCCCAGGTGACCGAGGTGACCATCCAGGGGGACAGCATCACAGGGCGAATGAGCAATGGAAAGGCCTTTAGAACCTATGCCCCCAAGGACGCGGGTGTCATTGCGCTGCTGAAGGACAAAGGGGTCAGGATCTCCGCCAAGCCCCTGGACGACTCTCCGTGGTACATGACCGTTCTGGTTTCCTGGCTTCCCATGCTCCTGCTGATCGGTGTCTGGATCTTCTTCATGAGGCAGATGCAGGGCGGCGGGGGCAAGGCGATGGCCTTCGGAAAGAGCCGGGCCCGTCTGGTCACGGACAAGACGAAAAAGGTGACCTTTGCGGATGTGGCAGGCGTCGAGGAGGCAAAGGCCGAGCTTCAGGAGGTGATCGATTTTCTCCGCGATCCCAAGAAATACACCAGGCTGGGAGGGAGAATCCCCAAGGGACTGCTCCTGGTCGGACAGCCCGGGACGGGAAAAACCCTGCTCGCGCGCGCCATTGCCGGGGAGGCGGACGTGCCTTTCCTGAGCATCAGCGGATCGGATTTCGTCGAGATGTTCGTCGGGGTTGGCGCGTCGAGGGTTCGGGATCTCTTCAATCAGGGGAAGAAGAATGCCCCCTGCATCATCTTCATCGACGAGATCGACGCGGTGGGGCGGCACCGTGGCGCCGGTCTCGGAGGCGGGCACGACGAGCGGGAGCAGACGCTCAATCAGCTGCTCGTCGAGATGGACGGTTTCGAATCCAACGAGGGGGTCATCCTGGTATCGGCCACCAACCGCCCCGATGTGCTCGATCCCGCTCTCCTGCGGCCCGGACGCTTCGACCGTCAGGTCGTGGTGCCTCTGCCCGACGTGAAGGGCCGGGAAAAGATACTCGAGGTCCATGCCCGCAAGACGCCCCTGGAAGTGGACGTGGATTTTGCCGTCATCGCCCGCGGAACGCCCGGTTTCTCCGGCGCGGACATTGAAAATCTGGTGAACGAATCGGTCCTCTACGCCGCCCGGTTCAACAAGGAGAAGGTGGGCATGAGCGACTTTGAGTACGCCAAGGACAAGGTCCTCATGGGAACGGAGCGAAAGAGCCTGGTCATCAGCGATGCCGAGAAGAGAAATACGGCCTACCACGAGTCGGGGCACGCGCTTGTGGCCAGGATACTGCCGGGTACCGATCCGATTCACAAGGTGACCATCATTCCCCGGGGGCACGCCCTGGGGGTGACGCAGCAGCTCCCCGTCGACGAGAAGCACACCTACCCCAGGGAGTTTCTCATGAACAACATCGTGATCCTGCTCGGCGGCAGAGCGGCGGAGGAGCTCGTTCTGAAGGATTTCACCACCGGCGCCGGCAACGACATCGAGCGGGCGACCAATCTGGCGCGGAAAATGGTCTGCGAGTGGGGGATGAGCGAAACGATGGGCCCGCTGAGCTACGGAAAGAAGGAGGAGCAGATCTTTCTCGGGCGCGAGTTCGCCACCCACAAGGACTACAGCGAAGAGACGGCCCAGCGGATCGACAAGGAGGTCGCCCGGATCGTGATGACCAGTTACGAGAGCGCCAAGCAGATCCTGACGGAACGCATGGACACCCTCAACCGGATCGCCACGGAGCTTCTGGAGAAAGAGGTGCTCAACGCGGCGGAGCTCGATGCGGTCATCGGGATCGGTCCCGAGCCGGAAACGGAGAATCCCCAGCTCGAGGCATCGGCCTGAGGGGGGCGGCGGGAAGGATGCAGGTCCGGCGGGGCGGGCGTACCGCGGACGGACGTGATGGAGGGGGTGCGGAGCCGTGGATCCCGGGGACGTGACGGTGAGATGCCTGGACATCGCCTCGCCGCAGGAGGCACTCGCCGCGCTCAGGGCGGTCGACACGGATCCCCACGGCATCGAGGCGATGCTCCCGAAGATGCTCCATCTGAACATCCATCTGGCAGCCGTCGAGTCCGGAGTCGCCAACCACATCAAGGAGGAGATGCTCGCGCTGGGCGGTGACGCCGCCATCGCCTCCGATGCCTTCTATCGCCGGATCGCCACAACCGATGTCATCGTCATGGGCACCCTCAGGCAGATTCAACGCTTCGTGGAAAAGGGGGCCGAAGGCCCCGTCGGCTTGAAGGGATATGCCGGGCGCATCGGGGAAGCCCTCACCCATCTCGCATCGAATGACGCCCTTCTGAAAACCTCGCGAAGGGAGATCCGGATCGGGGAGCGGACCCTGATCATGGGCGTCATCAACGCGACCCCCGATTCCTTTTCCGACGGCGGCCGGTTCGCCACCGCGCAGAGCGCCGTGGACGAGGCGATGCGCATGGTCGAGGACGGAGCGGATCTCATCGACATCGGGGGGAATCCACACGGCCCGGGTCTGAATCCGTGACGGAGGAAGAGGAGCTGCGCCGGGTGATACCGGTCATCCGGGGTCTCGCCGGCCGGATATCCGTTCCGATTTCGGTCGATACGATGAAGGCGGCGATCGCCCGCGAGGCGCTCGCAGAAGGGGCGGAGATCGTCAACGACATCAGCTCCATGACATATGACGACCGGATGGCTTCGGTGATCGCCGGGGCGGGCGCGGCCGTCATCCTCATGCACATGCGCGGCCTGCCGAAAACCATGCAGACGGGTGATCTGCGGTATCGCTCCCTGCTGGGCGAAGTGATCGGCTATTTACAAAGCCGGATCGACAGCGCGCGGCAGATGGGCATCGCACCCGTCCAGACCCTGATCGACCCGGGAATCGGATTCGGGAAAACGGCCGAGGACAACATGCGCCTGATCCGCCGTCTGGGTGAATGCAAAGTCCTTGGCAGGCCCATCGTCACGGGCGTGTCCCGGAAATCATTCATCGGTCACGTGACAGGGGGAGGCCCCCAGGAGCGGCTCGAGGGCACGGCGGCGTCGGTCACCGCGTCCATCCTCAACGGAAGCCGGGTCATTCGGGTCCATGACGTGAGGGCAATGAAGCGGGTTGCCGCCATGGCCGACGCACTGGCCGGTGCATAGCGGCCGTCAGCGCCCTGCGGCAGGCGGCCTGAAAGCCGCGCCCCTTGGCCCGGGGATGTTCGGCAGTGCGCCCGGACCGCGCGGTGAGGAACAGGAAAAGGGCGGTCCTGCTCGAGGTGCGGCGAGGGGGCGGGAGAAACCGGAAGATGGCCGAAGGGAGCACCCGCGCATGAGTGCCCGTATGTTGAAGGGGCCGCGATGGCATCAGGCTGGGTTCGGATAATATGGCCGTTCGGCGATCCTCTGTGGTGCTGGTGTCGAAAAGCCCCGCCGAGACCCTCCGGATAGGCCGGGTCATCGGTTCGGGACTCCGGAGCGGGGACTGCGTAGCGCTGACGGGGGAGCTGGGCGCCGGGAAGACCTGTCTGACCCAGGGAATTGCCGGCGGTATGGGTGTTCCCGCGAGCTATGTGGTTGCTTCGCCCACCTTTACCCTCATCAACGAATATCCCGGAAAGGCCGCCACCCTGTACCATCTGGACCTCTACCGACTGAGCGGGCCCGGAGACCTGGAGGAGATCGGCTATCGCGAATACAGGGAAAGCGGCGGCATTCTCGTCGTGGAATGGGCGGACAGGATCCCCCTTGCCATACCCGAGGAGGCGATCCGCGTCACGATCTCCTACCTGGGCCTGAAGGCCCGTCGCGTCGAGATCACCGGCGACGCCGGGCGGATACGCTCCTGGAGCCGGAAGGTGAGGCCACGGCCGGACCGGTGATGCGGTGCGACCCGCTCCGGGAGTGGCCGGTGCGGTCGCCGGAGAAAAACCGCCCCGGCGCTGTTCGGGAGCGGCGGGGCAATGCGGGGGCGGCGTCGATGGATCTCAGAGAGCGGCAAAAGGCCGGCGGGCTGGTCATCCTGACGGCGGCCCTTGTCGTCCATGCAGGGATGTGGTTCCATGCCCGCCATCCCGCTCCCCGGTCGGCCCTGCCCTGGGAAAATCAGAATCCGCAGACGGTGGCCGTGGAGATCGCGGGCATCGGGGGGGCGGAAGGGATCTACTTCCTGCCCGAGTCCTCGGTCCTCGACCGGCTGTCGCTCATCACGGGCGCCCGGGCACCGGCACCGCCCGCCGGCGCATCCCCTTCAGGGTTTTCATCGCCGGCGGCCTTCCGTGTTACCGCGGAAGGCGGGAAGCTGACCATCACCGACATGCCCGCCCCAACGCGGCTTGCCCTGGGGCTCCCGATCGACGTCAACCGGGCGACACAGGAGGAGCTCATGCTGGTGCCAGGCATCGGCCAGCAGACGGCGGACCGTATCGTGCGGCTGCGGCAGTCCCGAGGGGGGTTCGACAGCCTTTCGGACCTCACGGCCGTTTCGGGGATCAAGGAAAAAAGACTGCGCGCGCTCGAAAAGTACCTGACGGCCGGGACGTCACCCTGAGCAGGGGCGCCGTCCTTTGTGGATGCCGTCCGGCGGACCGGTTCGCTCCCGGGGGCGGCGCCGCCGCGAAGAGGCGCCCGGGCCAGACCCTCCGCCGGTCCCGGTCATTGCACGGGGCTTCCGCCGCTGTAGCGGTTCAGATGGTGGAGAACGCGGCGGACGTAGGTCTGCGTCTCGGGGTAGGGGGGGATGCGGTGGTTGTAACGCAGGACGGCGTTTTCACCGGCATTGTAGGCGGCAAGGACCAGGGGAAGGTTTCCGTTGAACAGCGTCATGAGATAGCGGAGATAGCGGACCCCGCCGTCGATATTGTTTTCCGGGTGGAAGGAGTCTCCGACCCGAAGCGCGGCCGCCGTGGCGGGCATGAGCTGCATCAACCCCCTGGCCCCCGCCCGTGAAACGGCCCGGTGGTTGTAGTTGGATTCGGTCCTGATGATGGCCCTGATCAGTGCGGGGTCGACCCCGTACCTGTGCGCGGCCCGGGCGATCAGCTCCCCGTAGGGGGCCTGATCCCCTTTGAGGGGGTCGAGCTGAATGATCACCCGTTTTTCCCGGATGACAAGGACGTAGGGGAGCGAGCGGTCCGTCGGGACATTGGTCAGGTGCACAACCCCCTCCGGATCGACGTATTTGTATATGTCCCCCAGACCCGCTGATACACTACCGAAGAAGACCATCGTCAGAACAAAAAGCAGCACAGTGCGCCTGGTCGCCATGTTTCCTCTCTGCTGAGACGTCCCCGGTACGGAAAAATACGATATCCATATACTCCTGTTCTTTCATGAATTCAAGTTTTTTTGTGACTTTCCCCGTCCCGGGCAACGCTTTATTCTTGACACGGACCGGTGATGGTGCTAACTAACGCCCAGAAAATCTGATCGAGTCGGGGCGTGGCGCAGTCTGGTAGCGTATCTGAATGGGGTTCAGAGGGCCGGTGGTTCAAATCCACTCGCCCCGACCAATGAAACAAAACCGCCAATATTGGCGGTTTTTTAATGACTTCCGGAGCCTTTCCCGGATAAGGGATGTTGACAACGCGGGGGGCAATGCATATACAGTATACGTACTCTACCATGCGAGAGTGGCGGAACTGGTAGACGCACTGGACTTAGGATCCAGCCCGCCTGAGCGGATAGGGGTTCAACTCCCCTCTCTCGCACCATTCCACTGGTCATTCGCCGGGTACATGTCATTGGATGAAGGAGCATACAGTCGTGAGTGAGATCAGCGCCGCCGTAAAAATTGAAGACATCAGCGCCGTGAAGAAGAAGCTTATTTTCGACATCCCCTGGACGGATGTGAAAAACGAGCTGGATGCGGTGTACCGCAAGGTGGGCAGAACGGCCAGGGTCAAAGGATTCAGACCGGGAAAGATTCCCAGACCGATACTCGAGCGGTATTATCGCGAGCAGGCGGAGGATGAGGCGGTCACGGGTTTGGTGAACAGGGTCTACTGGAAGACGCTGCAGGAAAAGGAAATCCCCGCCGTGACACGGCCGCAGATCGAGCAGACGGGTATCGAACCGGACAAGGATTTCAGCTTTTCGGCCACCATCGAAGTCGAACCCGTTGTCGAGCCGAAGGATTATGTGGGACTGGAAATCGAGAAAGAGGACCCCGCTGTGACCGAAGCGGACCTGGAGCAGAGGCTCCAGGAGATCCGCCAGATGTTCTCGACGATGGAGGATGTGAATGAGGACCGGGGCGTGACGGAGGGTGATTTCGTGACGCTCGATTTCACGGGAACCGTGGGCGGGGAAAGGCTCAAGGAGCTCTGCGCGGAGAATCACCTGCTGGAGGTCGGGTCCAAGACCTTTGTTCCGGGCTTCGAAGACCGGCTCATCGGCATGCGAAAAGGGGAAACCGGGTCTTTCTCCGTCCGGCTTCCGGAAAAGGACGCGCCCGCCCATCTGGCGGGAAAAGAGGCGGAATTCGAGGTGAGCGTCAAGGGACTGCGGGTCAAGCGAGCGCCCGAGATCGACGACCAGTTCATCAAGAACTTCGAGAGGTACGACTCCCTGGAGGCACTCAAGGGCGATGTGCGCAAGAACCTGGAGGAGGAGAAAAAACGGAAGTCGGCCGCCGCGCTCGATAAGAGCGTCAGCGACAAGCTGCTGGCCGTGAACGACTTCGAGGTGCCCGAATCCTTCGTCGAGCGTCAGATCCTCCATATGATGTCCGACATGCAGCAGCGGATGACCGCAAACGGAATGGACAAGAAAAAGGCGACCGAGCTGGCCGTGAGGTTCCATGATCAGTTCCGCGAGGAAGCGGTCAAGATCGTCAAGACGGTCATTCTCATCAAGGCGATCGCGACGAAGGAGGGGATGACCGTCGATGACCGGGAAGTGCAGGAGCGGATCGCGGAGATCGCATCCCAGCGGGCGCAGGATTATGACACGCTGAAAAAATCGCTCGAAGAGGAAGACCTGATCGAGGGCATCCAGTCGGAACTCCTCAGCCGGAAAACCTATGAGTTCCTCCTCGAGAAAGCCAGGATCACCACGGTCAGCGGCAACAGGACAGAAGGACCGGAGGGTAAGGCATGACACTGATACCCATGGTGGTAGAGCAGGACGGGCGGGGCGAGAGGGCCTACGACATCTATTCGCGGCTTCTGAAGGACCGGATCATCTTTCTGGGGACGGCCATCAACGACGACGTGTCGAACCTGGTCATCGCACAGATGCTCTATCTGGAATCGGAAGACCCGGACAAGGAGATCTTCTTTTACCTCAACACCCCCGGCGGTCATGTCAGCTCCGGGCTCGCCATATACGACACCATGCAGTACATCAAGACGCCCGTGTCCACGGTATGCATGGGACAGGCGGCCAGCATGGGCGCGCTGCTGCTTGCGGCGGGCAAAAAAGGGAAGAGGTATGCCCTTCCCCATTCGCGTATCCTGATCCACCAGCCGCTGGGAGGCTTCCAGGGACAGGCGACGGACATCGACATTCAGGCACGGGAAATTCTGAGGCTGAAGGAAGAGCTGAACCATCTGCTGGCTGACCTGACCGGTCAGCCCATCAAGAAAATCATGAACGACACGGAGCGCGACTACTACATGACGGGCGAGCAGGCCCGGCAATACGGCATCATCGATGAGATCATCGTAAAAAAAGCGTAACATGAAAAAAAACAGGGGACCGCTACATGGCTAAAAAGGACAAGGATCAGCAGGAGGGGCGGGGGCTGTTGTTCTGCTCCTTTTGCGGAAAGAACCAGAATGAGGTCAAAAAATTGGTCGCGGGGCCCACGGCCTACATCTGCGACGAGTGTATAGAGCTGTGCCGGTGCATCGTGGAGGAGGAGT
This sequence comes from Thermodesulfobacteriota bacterium, assembly GCA_040755475.1. Taxonomy (GTDB): domain Bacteria; phylum Desulfobacterota; class Syntrophia; order Syntrophales; family UBA5619; genus JAKAFS01. The sequence goes on along the minus strand of JBFMBA010000446.1, from coordinate 6,932 downwards.
GCGATAAACCGGTCAACGATGAGCTGCGCAAGGGAATTCCGGAACCGAAAGACATCATGCGGTTCCTCGATCAGTACGTCGTCGGGCAGGAAAGGTCAAAAAAAGTCCTGTCTGTCGCCGTCTACAACCATTACCGCCGGCTGTTCTCCCACGCCGACATGGGCGGGGTCGATATCCAGAAGAGCAATATCCTGCTCATCGGCCCCACCGGCTCGGGCAAAACGCTGCTGGCCAGGACGCTGGCGAAAATGCTGAATGTCCCCTTCACGATCGCCGACGCGACGACCCTGACGGAAGCCGGCTATGTGGGCGAGGATGTGGAAAACATCATCCTGAGCCTCCTGCAGAATTCCGATTACGACGTGGAGCGGGCCTCGAAGGGCATTGTCTACATCGATGAGATCGACAAGATCTCGAAGAAGTCGGGCAACCCATCCATCACCAGGGATGTGTCGGGGGAGGGCGTCCAGCAGGCGCTGCTCAAGATCATCGAAGGGACCACGGCCAACATCCCTCCCAAAGGGGGAAGGAAGCATCCGCAGCAGGAATTCATCCAGGTCGACACAACCAATATCCTGTTCATTTGCGGGGGGGCCTTCAACGATCTCGACGACATTATCGCCCGCCGCGTGGGTTTCAGCGCCATGGGGTTCGGGGCCGATATCCGCAGCAAAAGGCACAAGAAAACCGACCACCTGCTCCAGGAGGTCCAGCCCGAGGATCTTCTCAAATTCGGCCTCATTCCCGAGTTCATCGGAAGGCTGCCGGTGATCGCGACGCTGAACCAGCTGACGCAGGAGGATCTGATCCGCATACTGGTCGAACCCAAGGACGCGATCATCAGGCAGTATCAGAAGCTCTTCGAACTCGAAGGGGTGAAGCTGAAGTTTACCGAGAGCGCCCTGATGGCCATCGCAAAGCTCTCCGTGGAGAGGAAGTCGGGGGCGCGCGGGCTTCGGGCCATACTGGAAAACACCATGCTCGACATCATGTATGAGCTGCCGTCCATGCGCGACGTGAAGGAGTGCGTGATCAGCGAAGAGGTGGTTCTGAACAAGGAAAAACCGATCCTCCTTTTCGAGAAGAAGTCGGAAACCGCGTGACAGACCAGGATAGGGACAGGATATGCTGTTTGACAGAGATAAAAATAAAAACGTGATCGATGTCACCATGGAAATACCGCTCCTCCCGCTGAGGGATGTGGTGGTGTTCCCCCACATGATCGTGCCGCTGTTCGTGGGCAGGGAAAGGTCCATCGCCGCCCTGGAATCCGCCATGAAGGAGGAAAAGGGGATATTCATGGCGGCGCAGAAAAACGCCCAGAAGGACGATCCCGCCGAAGAGGACATCTATTCCATCGGGACCATCGGGATCATTATCCAGCTTCTCCGCCTGCCCGACGGCACGGTGAAGGTGCTGGTCGAGGGAAAAAAGCGGGGCGTCATCCGGGAATATCTCCACAGCGAGGACTTTTTTCTGGTCCGTGCCGAAGAGATTGACGAACCGGACACGGTGGCCGACAAGGTGAAGGTCCAGGCCCTCATGCGGAGCATCAGGGAGTCTTTCGAAACCTATGCCAAGATGACCAAAAAGGTCCATCTGGAGATGGTGGGAGCGATCGCCTCCATCGAGGAGGGGTCAAAACTCGCCGACGTGGTCATCGCCCAGATCAGCGCCAAACTCGAGGACAAGCAGAAAATACTCGAGATCACCGATATATGCGAGAGAATGGAGAACATCTACGAGTTGATGCTCTCGGAGATAGAAATCCTTCAGGTGGAGGAGAAAATCAAAAAGCGGGTCAAGAAGCAGATGGAAAAGACCCAGAAGGACTACTATCTCAACGAACAGATGCGCGCCATCCAGAAGGAGATGGGGGAGAAGGACGAATTCCGCAACGAGATAGCCGAACTGGAAAAAAGGCTCAAGTCGAAGAAGATCTCCGAGGAGGGGCACAAGAAGGTCAAGCAGGAAATCAAGAAGATGCAGATGATGGCGCCCATGTCCGCCGAGGCCACGGTGGTGCGCAATTACATCGACTGGCTGCTCGACATGCCCTGGGGGGAGAAAACCGAGAACAAGTTCACCCTCAAGGAGTCCGAGGCGATCCTGGAAGAGGACCACTATGGTCTCAAGCAGGTCAAGGAGCGGATCATCGAGTATCTCGCCGTCCAGACGCTGATGAAGAAGAACAAGGGCCCCATTCTTTGCCTGGTGGGCCCTCCGGGCGTGGGGAAGACCTCCATCGCCAAGTCCGTGGCCCGCGCCACGAACCGGAAATTTGTCCGCCTTTCCCTGGGCGGCGTCAGGGATGAAGCCGAGATCAGGGGCCACCGCAGGACCTATATCGGCGCCATGCCGGGCAAGATCATTCAGCTTCTCAAAAAAGCGGGAACCAACAATCCGGTCTTCTGCCTGGATGAGGTGGACAAGCTGAGCTCGGATTTTCGCGGGGATCCCTCCTCGGCGTTGCTGGAGGTGCTCGACCCGGAGCAGAACTATGCCTTCAACGACAATTATCTGGAGGTGGACTACGACCTGTCCGATGTGATGTTCATCACGACGGCCAACGTGCTGCAGACGATTCCGGCGCCGCTTCAGGACCGGATGGAGGTGATCCGTCTGGCCGGTTATACGGAGCCGGAGAAAATGAACATCGCCAAGCAGTTTCTCGTGACGAAGGAAATGGATGCCAACGGGATCAAGAAGGAAAGGCTGGCGTTCACGGACGGCGCCCTGCTCACGATCATCCGTCAGTACACCCGCGAGGCGGGGGTCCGGAACCTGGAGCGGGAAATTGCCTCGATCTGCCGGAAGGTGGCCAAGAAGATCGTGGAGGGAACCGGTAAATCACGGATCCGGGTTTCGTCGAAAGCGGTTCAGCGGTATTTGAGCGTGCCGAAATTCCGTCATGGCGAGACCGAAGGCCGGGACGAGATCGGCCTGGCGACGGGGCTGGCCTGGACCGAGGTGGGGGGTGAACTGCTGGCCATCGAGGTCTCCGTCATGAAGGGGACGGGAAAACTGATCCTGACGGGGAAGCTCGGCGATGTGATGCAGGAGTCGGCACAGGCGGCGCTGACCTATGTCCGGGCCAGGGCGGGCGCCTTCGGGTTGACGGACGCGTTTTACCGAAAGACGGACATCCATGTCCATATACCGGAAGGGGCCATTCCGAAGGACGGTCCGTCGGCCGGCATCACCATGGCCACGGCGATCGCTTCCGCCTTTGCCCGCCGCAAGGTCAGGGGGGACCTGGCCATGACGGGGGAAATCACCCTGAGGGGGCGCGTATTGTCGATCGGCGGGCTCAAGGAGAAGCTCCTCGCGGCGCACCGGGGAGGCATACGGAAGGTGATCATACCCAAGGACAATGAAAAGGACCTGGCCGATGTTCCGGCCAATATCATCAAGAACCTGGAAATCATTCCGGTCGAGCATGTGGACGAGGTGTTGAAGGTTGCCCTGCTTGCCGCCGAGACGCCGTCCGACGAGCAGGAGGGGACGGGCGGCAAGGAGTATGAGAGCGCCGGGCAGAAGTTGCCCGGCAAGGTTCCGGCAGCCCTGCAGGCATGGAAGGCCGCGGGTTCGGATCAACATAATGCTTGACAAGGGGAGTCATAGCTGTTAGAAATACCCGCGAAAAACGGATGATACGGGCGGGTAGCTCAGCCGGGAGAGCGCCACGCTTACACCGTGGATGTCACAGGTTCAAGTCCTGTTCCGCCTACCAGGGAAATCGAGAAATCCTCGGGGCGGCCCGCGGCTAAACAGGCGGGTGGTCCGGGGTTTCCATAGCGTATACAAGCTCTTTATATCCGGGGTCGTAGTTAAGTTGGTTATAACGCCGGCCTGTCAAGCCGGAGGGCGTGGGTTCAAGTCCCATCGGCCCCGCCAGTAACTGAAGGGGGTTGGCCATCACTGGCTGACCCCCTTTCGTTATGTGCGTGCGTCCCCTGGGGAGCGGTGCGGTCCAGGGCGACCGGCCTGTCCCGCAAGGCCACCCTTCCGGGCAGGGCGCTTCGCTCCGCCCGACGGATCGTCTTCATCCCGGCGGCCAATCGCCCTGCTCAAGGCCTGTCTTCACGCTGCGGCCAGGACCGGTGCCCAGCCGCGGATTGGGGTGACGGATTTGGGGATTTTGAAACATACGCTTGTCCTCGCCGGCATGTCCGGCACGCTTCTCTTTCTTTCCTTTCCGAAATTCGGAAACGGCCTTGTGGCCTGGGTGGCGCTGGTCCCCCTTTTCTTCGCCCTGAAGGACGCCACGCCGCGGGCCGGGTTCCGGATCGGCTTTCTGTCGGGCATGGTCGCCCACATCGGTATTTTTTACTGGATTGTCTATGTGGTGGTCCATTACGGCTACCTTCCCCTGTACGCCGGGGTGGGGGCGATGCTGCTCCTTGCCGCTTACCTCAGCCTCTTCACCGCAGGCTTCGCAGCGGGGGTCGCTTATTTCAGGGGTCGGGGAATACCGCTTTTCCTGTCGGCACCCCTGTTGTGGACCTGTCTCGAGTTCCTGCGCGCCCATCTGCTGACGGGGTTCCCCTGGGAAAATCTGGCCTATTCCCAGTATCTCCATGTGAATGTCATACAGATCGCCGATGTGACGGGCACATACGGGATCACCTTTGCCATCGTCCTGGTCAATACAGTACTGTTCGACCTGCTGGCGAACCGGTTTCGGGGGAAGCCTCTGCTGATCGAGGCTGTGTTTGCCGGCGTCGTGGTCGCGGGGATCCTGGTGTACGGTCATGTTCGTCTTGCGCAGATCGATGGTGCGCTCAGGGGGGCGCCTCCCTTGCCGGTGGCGCTGATCCAGGGGAACATCGATCAGAGCATCAAGTGGGATGCCCAGTACCAGAAGCAGACCATCGATATCTACGGAGAACTGTCCCGGCAGTCGATCCCGCCCGGAAAAGGGCTGATCGTCTGGCCCGAGACCGCCGCGCCCTTTCACTTCCAGCGTCCGGGCCCGCTGCGGGAAGCGGTTGTGGATACGGCCCGGGCCTCGGCTTCCGCCCTGCTCCTGGGCAGTCCCAGCTATGAGCAGGAAGGCGGCGTCGTTCATTACATGAACAGCGCCTTTCTGCTGGGGCCGGACGGGAGCACGTCCGGGCGATACGACAAGGTGCATCTGGTTCCCTACGGTGAGTATGTGCCGCTGCGGCGATTTTTCCCCTTCATCGGCAAACTCGTGGTCGGTGTGGGCGACTTCAAGTCGGGCAGGGGATATCACCCCCTGGCCATCGACGGGCTCCGCCTGGGGGTTCTGATCTGTTACGAAGGGATCTTTCCGGAGGGGGCCAGAACATACAAAAGGGGACGGGCGGCGCTCCTGGTCAACATCACCAACGACGCCTGGTTCGGGAGAACGTCGGCCCCCCGACAGCATCTTTCCATGACCGTATTCCGGGCGGTGGAAACCCGCCTCCCGCTGGTCAGGGCGGCCAACACGGGTATCAGCGCCATCGTCGATCCCGGCGGCCGGATCGTGTCGCGCACAGGGCTTTTCGAAAGGACGGTCCTGAAGGGGGATGTAAAAATCATTGACGAGCAGACGCGTTATGCGGCATATGGAGATGCGTTCGTTTACCTGTGCGCCGCCGGCCTGCTGGCCGTGATATTGATTTCGACAATGCGGAGGAATAGAAGACATGCTTGAAGGAATTCAGGAAGCGCTGTTCGATCTGAAAAAGAGAATCCAACACATAGGGGAGTGTCTTTGACATCCCTGAAAAGGAGTTGCGCATACGGGAGCTGGAAAAAGGGGCGCAGAAGGGGGATTTCTGGAATGATCCGGACAAGGCGCGGGAGATCCTCCAGGAACAGAGCCGCCTGACCGAGGTCGTCGCGAAATGGAAGGCGCAAAAGAGCAGTCTCGATGATCTGATGCTGCTCCATGAAATCGCCGCGGAAGAGGAGGATGACCAAACCCGGGCAGAGCTCGGTGGCGAGCTCGATCGCCTCACGGCCTCGGTCCGGGACGTGGAACTCAAGATGATGCTGGGATCCGAGCAGGATTCCATGAACGCCATCATGTCGATCCATGCGGGGGCGGGGGGGACCGAAGCGCAGGACTGGGCCGAAATGCTCCTGAGGATGTATCTGCGGTGGGCGGAGCGACGAGGCTTTGTCGCCACGATTATCGATTATGTCCCCGGCGATGAGGCCGGGGTCAAGAGCGTCACCTGGACGCTGCATGGCGAATACGCCTTCGGTTACGCCAAGGCCGAAATCGGCATCCACCGGCTGGTGCGGATCTCCCCCTTCGACGCGGGGGCCCGGCGGCACACCTCGTTCGCCTCGGTCTTCGTCTACCCCGAGGTGGACGACCGGATCGTGATCGATATTGACGAGAAGGACCTGCGCATCGACACGTTCCGGTCGTCGGGCGCGGGGGGGCAGCATGTCAACAAAACCGATTCGGCGGTGCGGATCACCCATCTGCCCACGGGGATCGTCGTGCAGTGTCAGAACGAGCGCTCGCAGCACAAGAACAAGGCGATGGCCATGAAATACCTGCAGTCCCGACTCTATGAAATGAAACTCCAGGAACAGAACGAAAAGCTTCAGGAGATCAACAAGACGAAAAAGGGCATCGCATGGGGAAGCCAGATTCGTTCCTACGTGCTGCATCCATACAAACTGATCAAGGATCACCGGACAAACGTGGAGACGGGCAATGCCGTCAAGGTGCTCGATGGCGACATCGATGCGTTTATCGAGGCGTATCTGATCCAGTTCAGCCCCCAGGCATAAGGAGTCGAAAAGATGTTCAGAGTCACAATCTGTATCGTTCTGTGTGTCCTTCTCGTCGGTTGCAGCGCGCGCATGAGCCCCCGGACCGAGATACCCAGGGCGGAGCCGACGGTCGAGCAGACGCCTCCCCCGCCGGTGAAGGCGGCCCAGCTGCCGGCGTTGGAAAAGCC
>JBFMBA010000445.1:0-6627 GCA_040755475.1 Thermodesulfobacteriota bacterium | reverse complement strand
ATTTGTGCTCAGCAACCGGGTGGAGGCTCTCTCGTACCTGTTCTACGATGAGTCGGGCAAGGAATACACCTCCTGGGACTCCGGAACCAAAACCGTCGGAATCCAGAAAGGGAGGGTCCCGGCCGCGGTCGTGATCCGTCTGGACCTGTCCAATGAAGCCGACCCCGAACGCCCCCTCCGGTTCACGACCCGGGTCCGCCTCCCCTTCAACCGTCCGGAGGCGCCATGAACGGGAAGCGGTCCGATCGAGGGGTAGCCCTTGTCCTTGTCCTTCTGGCGGTCAGCATCATCGTGGCGCTGACCGTCCAGTTGAACCGGGACACCCGTACCGGGATTTACGACGCGACCAATCTCAGCGACGGCATCCGGCTCCGCTACATAGCCCAGTCCGGTTTCCACATGGGCCAGGCGCTCCTTCTGGCCGATAAAAACGCCTTTGACGCCCTGACGGAGCCTTGGGCCAACACCGGGCCGGTCTCGATCCAGTCGGAGCGTTTGTTTGATAAAGGCGCCTTCCGGCTGGCGATCGAGGATGAGGGCGGAAAGATCGCCATCAACCGTCTTGTCGCGGGAAACGCTTACAATCCCTTGATCCGCGATCTCCTCCTGCGGCTTCTCACGGGCCCCCATTTCCGTCTGGAGCTGGACAGGGCCGCCGGCCTGATCGATGCGATCAAGGACTGGATCGACGCGGACAGCGAGGTGACCGGCACCGGCGCGGAGACGCCTTTTTACGCGGCGCTGGCGCCGCCCTACACCGCCAAGAACGCTCCACTGGATTGCATTGAGGAGCTATTGATGGTAAAGGGAATGACCCGCGAATTGTTCTACGGCCGGGGGGATTCCCCCGGTCTCGTCCGGTGCCTGACCCCTTTCGGCGACGGGCGGATCAACATCAACACCGCCCCCAAATTTGTGCTCCGGGCGCTGGCGGCGGAGATGACGGACAACGAGGTGGAGCGGCTCGACACCTACCGGCGGGACCAACGGAACGATCTGGCCGATCCGCTCTGGTATCAGAAACTCCCCCGGGGGGCCGGCATGAACCTCCCCGCGGGCCTGATGACCGTCCAGAGCGGGATCTTCAGGGTGACGTCGGTGGGTTTCCAGGAAAGGATGACCGGGACGGTCACGGCCGTGATCAAGAGGGAGTCCGGCGGGAATAAAGCCAGGCTGTTGTCCTGGAAGGTGGAGTGATGCCTGAAAGAATCCTGGGCCTCGACATGGGCGGCGGCAGCGTGAAGGCGGTTCTCCTTTCGCGGGGGCTCCGGGGCGGATACCGGATGCTCGGCTTCACCCGGATCGACGCTCCCGCCGGCGATCTGCAGGAGGCCCTGGAAAGCCTGTTTTCCGATCCGGCCTTCCGCAATGCCCGCTGCGTGACGGCGCTCCCGGCAGGGACTCTGTCGTTCCGGAATGTCCGCCTTCCCTTTCGCGATGACCGGAAGATCCGCAATACCCTCGCCTTCGCCCTCGAGCCGCTCGTTCAAAAGCCCCTCAATACCCTCTTCGTCGATTACATTCTGACCGGCCAGGCGCCCCAGGCGGAGATCTTTGCCGCTCTCGCCCCCCGGGCGCTTGTGGAACAGCGGATCGCGCACCTGGCCGGATATGTCCGGGATGTGGCCGTCATCGACATCGACGCCGTACCGCTTGCCTTGCGCCTCATGGAGAACCCCGGTTTTGCCGAGAGCGGCCTTCTGGTCGACATCGGCGCCCGTGATACGACGGCGCTGTTTGCCGCGGAGGGCAGGATACGCCACATTCGCCATATCCCCTTCGGCGGGCAGACCGTGACCGAGGCGGTCGCCAGGACCCTGGGCATCGACACGACGGAAGCGGAGAAGATCAAACTGGGCGGGGACCTCCCCCGCGAGGCCATGTCGGCCATCACCGCGGAAGGCAACCGTTTTTCAGAGGAACTCAAGAACACCCAGGCATACCTCCTCTGGCAGGGCCGCATCCCCCAGGCGCCCTCACGGATCATTCTGACCGGCGGCGGTTCCAGAACACCGGGGCTCGCCGAGCGGATCGGGGAGGTTTTCGACCTTTCCGTCCGCCGGACGGACCTCGCCGCGCTGCGGGACGTTCAGATCGCCGACTCCCTGCGGCGGTCCTGGGACCCGGCGCTCATGGATCAGGCGCTTGCCCTGGCGGCCAGGCCTATGACCAAGGGCAGCGGCTTCAATTTTCGGCAGCGGGCGTCCGAGGCGCACAGCGGCCGCAGTCAGCTCCGGGTCCGGCTGAAGAAGGCGGCCGTCGCAGCCCTCGTGATTCTCGGCCTGCTCGCCCTCGAGACCGGGATCGACGATTACGGCGACCGGCTCCGCCTGGCTGCGCTGAAGCGGGAAGTCGGCGCGGCCTATAAGCGGATGGATCCCGACGCGCAACGGATCGTCGATCCCGTGGCACAGATCCGGGGGAAGATCGCCGAGGCGCGCAAACAGGGGGCCGGCACAGGGGATGCCGCGACGGCGGCGACGGTTCTTGACCTCCTGAGGGAGATCTCGGGGCTTGCGCCCGCCGACCTGCTTCTGACCGCTTTCCATCTGGACGGCAATGTGATCGACCTCAAAGGGGAAGTACGAAATGCGGACTCCGTGGATGCCCTCAAGGCGGCGTTCGCCAATTCCCAAACCTTCAGGACCGCAGTGACCGGCGCCACGAGCACCGCCAGGCCGGGAGGCGGGTTTGAATTCGATTTGCGGATGACGTTGAAAAAATGAGAGATTTCTGGGATCAGCTGACGCGAAGCCAAAAAAACGCGCTGACCGCCGGCCTCGTCTTTGCGGGCGCGGCCCTGCTGGTTCAGTTCGCTCTCCTTCCCTACCTCGACTCCCGACAGAAGGTCCGCACCGCAATCGCCGCGAACGAGAGGGCCCTCCGGGAGCTCTCCGCCCTGGGCGCGGAGTATGACGTCCTGCGGGCGAGATCGGAGCAAATCAGGCGGTCGATCGAAGGTCGGCCGCCGGGGTTCGCCTTCCCCGCCTACCTGGAAAAAAAGGCCGATGAGGCGGCGGTGAAAAAAAAGATCCGTTCGATCAATCCCCTCAAGCCCTCCCCGGCGGGCCTCTACGAAGAGTCCGCCGTGGAGATGAAGCTCGACCACCTGACGATGAGGCAGCTCTCGGATTTTCTGTATCTTCTGGAATCTCCCGAGGAGATGGTGCGCATACGGAAGGCCTCCGTTGCGAGGATGAAGGAAAGCCCGGAATACCTGGGCCTGTCGATACAGATTGTTACCTATCAGCCCCTGCCGGCTGCCAGCCGCTGAGCGGTCGTGCAGCCTTCGGACCCCGCCTTCCAGGGCGGACAGGAGGAGCAACGACGAAATGGACCACGACATGGCCGTGAAGCACCACACCGCGGACGGGGTCTTCACATGCAACTGAAGCCGAACCGGCGCACGGCAGGCTATATTCTGGCCGGCATCACCCTGTTTGCGGTTTGTCTCTATCTCCGCTTCCCCGGGGAGGCGCTCACGGATTATTTGAAAGCGGCCGCCCGGTCCCATCAAACCCTGCTTTCCCTCGAACCGATTCGGGCCTCCTTTCCGCCGGGCTTGAAGGCCGCCAACGTCACCGTGGGTTTTCCGGACCGTCCGGAGGCGACGTTCCAGGCCGACGTTCTGAGCATCCGCCCCCGGGGTCTGTCGCTGATCAAGGGTGAACTGGCGTTCCTCATGGCTGCGAAGGGATACGGGGGTGAAGCCAGCGGCCGTGTCGACTTCGGACGGCGCTTCTCGCTGCGGGGACCGATCCACGCAGAAGCCACCCTGCGGGATGTGCGGATCGAACGGTGCGCCTGGCTTCGGGAGGCGCTCGCCCGCCGGGTCACGGGAACCCTGAGGGGCAGCCTTTCTCTCGGCGGTCCGATCGGGGCGATGAAAAACATGACCGGCAGTGTCGACTTTACGCTGACAAACGGCATCTTTCCCCTTGTCGACGGCTTTTTGAACTTCAAGAATATCGATTTCAGCCGGATCGAGGGCAAGATCAGCTGGCAAAGCGGGACGATGAAAATCACACATCTCACACTGACGAGCGATCTGCTCCGCGCTTCCCTGAAAGGAAACATCCTTCTCGCCGATGAATTTCGGGGCAGCCAGATCGACCTCACCGGTACGATCGAAATGCCCTCGCAGGGCAACAGGCGGTTGACGCTGAACATCAGCGGCACCCTCGACGATCCCAAGACGCGGCTGATGTGAGGGATGGAAATGGGAGTTCTCACAGGCTCAGGGTCTTTTCCCGGCCATGCACATCCTCGCTGCGCTGCCGGAAAACAAACTCGCGCCTCGGGCGCTCAAACAGGTTTTCCGGCGGGCGCTCCGCTGCGGTGGCATGGTGCCCGGGAAAATCTCCAAATCGCCCTGCGCAAACCCCCATTTTGGGTGGTGAGTGAGAGTGAGCGGATGCATTGATGAACTGGTCGCGTTTCCTCCCCTCTTCGATAACCGATTTCCGGGGCCTTTTTTCCCGGCAGACGGCGATCCTCGTCCTGATGGCCGTCATCCTCTGCCAGGTCACAGGGATTCTTTACGGCCTGCTGAAACTCCAGCTTGTGAGGATGAGACCGGCCGCGGCGGAGCCGGCAAAGGTCACGATGGCGTCGGCCCGCGAGCCGGCCGACGCCTACCGGATCGTTCCGGAGCGAAACCTCTTCGGCACGAAGACCGGCATGCCGGCGGAGAGGCGAACCGGCGCCTTCCCGTCGCAGGAAGCCCCCCTGCCCATCGAACTTCGGGGAACGGTCGCCGGCGATGCCCGGTTCGGATTTGCGGTCATCGAAGAGAAGGGGTCGCGCAAGCAGCGGCTGGTGAAAGTCGGGGATACGCTGATGGGGGTACAGGTGCTGCGGATCAAGCGCAATGCGATCGATCTGCTGGTCAACGAGCGGGAGCAGACCCTCAGGATCGTCGAAACGAAGGAAGGGGCGATCCCGCCGCCCTCTCCGGCTCCTGCGCCCGGGACAGCGCCCGGCGCGATCATCCTCAGCCGGAGCGAGATCGATGAGCGACTCCGGGACATGGGGAGCCTCCTTCGGCAGGCCCTTGTCCGCCCCTATTTCACAGCGGGGGTTCCCGACGGCTTTCTCATCAGCAATATCCGGCCGGGGAGCCTCTATACCAAGATGGGCATGATGGACGGGGACATCATCCAGGAGGTGAACAACAGAAAGATCCAGACGGCGGACGATGTGATGGGGCTGCTCAACACCATCAGATCGGGTTCCAGCCTGTCGGTCACCGTCAAACGCCAGGGGAACCCCGTAACGATGAACTACCTCTTTCAGTGAGGGATCGGACGTTATGTACGAGTCATATTTCGGGCTGACGGAAAATCCCTTCACGCTCTCGCCGGATCCGCGGTATCTCTACCTGAGCCCGCAGCACCGGGACGCCATGAACTGTCTCATATACGGAATCGGCGAGAAAAAGGGGTTCATGGTCGTCACCGGCGGGATCGGTACCGGCAAGACGACGCTCTGTCGTGCCCTTCTGGCCGGACTGAACGGAAATACGGTCAGCGCTCTGATATTCAACCCCGCCCTTTCCGATATGGAGCTTCTCAGGACAATCAACCAGGAGTTCGGGATCCGGCTCCCGGGGAGGGCAACGAAAAAAAGGCTCCTGGACGCCCTGAACGCCTATCTCATGCAGAATTTCGCCGCCGGGCGAAACGCCGTGCTGATGATCGACGAGGCGCAGAACCTGTCGCACAGCGTCCTGGAACAGATCCGGATGCTCTCCAATCTCGAGACGGTCCGGGAGAAGCTGCTCCAGATCATTCTCCTGGGGCAGCCGGAGCTCCGGCGGCTGCTCGCCCTTCCGTCGCTCCGCCAGCTCAACGAGCGGATCACGGTCCGCTATGACCTCAAGCCCCTCGCCCGGGGGGACGTCAGGTGCTACATCGAACACCGGCTGAGCAAGGCGGGCGGCGGCAAAGAGGACACCTTTACGGCGGGAAGCTGCCACCTGATCTATCGCCTGTCGCGGGGAATCCCCAGGCGAATCAACGCGATCTGCGACCGGGCCCTGCTGATCGCATACGGCCGGGACATCAGGACCATCGACCGCCGCGTAGTCCGGATGGCCGTCCGCGACATCGGTCCGGGTTATCTTTCGGACGGGGATGTCCCCGGGCGAACCGTTCGAATTCTCCTGGTGGTCCTCGCTGCAGCGGTCCTGGCAGCGGCGGGCGGCGTTCTGTGGTTATCCTGGAAATAGCGGACCCTCTTCGCTATTTCCCTTGACGGAATGGCTCGATGAGTTATATCAATGATGCCTTGAGAAAGGCCCAGCACGAAAGGGACGGCCGCTACTCGAGATGGAGTGCCGTCCTCCCCCCCGTCACCGATGAGCCCCGCCGGTCGCCGAACCGGAGGATCATGGCAGCGATGGCGGTCGCCCTGTTGCTCCTGGTTACGGCCGGCCTGCTTGCGGCACTGTACGTCCGCGACCGGCCCACCTCCCCGGACAGAGGGATCCGGCCCCCTGGCGCGGTGGGAGAAACGGCTGCCCCGTCCCCGACGACAGCCAGCGGCGCAGTCGCGGCACCGCAGCGGGGAGCGGCCGCGCCTGAGGCGTCGGCCGAGCAGCGCTACCTCGAAGCCCTTTCCGCACTG
>JBFMBA010000444.1:0-8981 GCA_040755475.1 Thermodesulfobacteriota bacterium | reverse complement strand
CGCTCTGGCCGCGACGGTGGACGAGGCTCTTCAGGCGGCCCACAAGATAGGATATCCCGTGATCCTCAAGGCCCAGGTCCTCGTCGGGGGCAGGGGCCTGGCCGGTGGCATCAAGACGGCCGCTTCTCCCGAGGAGCTGGAGGCGGTGGCAGAGGCCCTCCTCTCTTCCGAAATCAAGGGGCTACCTGTCCTGAAACTCCTGGTCTGCGAAAAGGTGACGATCGCCCAAGAGCTCTACCTGGGGATGACGATCGACGGCTATTCGGGAAAGCCGGTCATCGTCGTGAGCACCGAGGGGGGTGTCCTCATCGAGGCCACGGCGCGCAGCGCCCCCGAGAAGATCGCCTCGATGCACATCGACCCGGCCTTCGGTTTCTATCCCTATCAGGCCCGCGCCCTCCTGCAGCGGTTGGGCGCGGATCAGCGGCTTATCACCCCCTGGGCGGAGGTCATCGGCCGGTTATTCAAGGTGGCGACCAGCTACGAGACGCTGATCTGCGAGATCAACCCGATCGCCGTCCAACCCGACGGCAGGCTCGTGGCCGTGGACGCCGTTCTGGAGGTGGACGATTCGGCCCTCTCGCGGATCCCTTTCCCCCTTCCTGACAGGATCGACCGGATCGAAAACCCGCTGGAGAGGCGCGGTCGGGAGATCGGCGTCACCTATGTGGACCTCGACGGGGATATCGGGCTGATCGCCTCGGGCGCGGGGCTGGGGATGGCCTCCATGGACATCATCGGCGCCAGGATGAAGCCGGCCAACTTTCTCGAGACAGGAGGCGGGATCACCGCCGACCAGCTCTATAAGAGCATGGAGCTGGTCATGATGAAACCGGGGCTCCGGGGCATCTTCATCAACGTCTACGGCGGCATCAACCCCATCCACGAAGGAGCCAGGGGGATCGTCCGTTACATCCGGGAGCACAATCTCAGGATTCCCGTTGTGGCCAAGGCCCTGGGGAACCGCCAGGAGGAGACCTGGGAGATCCTGCGAGCGGCCGGCGTCCATGTGGTGACGGAAGCGGCGACGGAAAAGGCAGTCGACCGCCTGTACGAACTGGTCGGTGGAGGTGAACCATGGGGATCCTGATGAACGATTCCACGCGCGTGATCATCCAGGGCATAACCGGCCGGATCGGCAGCATGCAGGCCCACTGGATGCTGGAATACGGCACCAAGGTCGTCGGCGGGGTTACCCCTGGCAGGGGCGGAACAACCGTTGAGGGGGTGCCCGTCTTCGACAGCGTGGATGAGGCCGTTAAAAAGACCGGGGCCAACGCTTCGGTGTTCTTCGTCCCGGCCGCCTCGGTCCAGGACGCCTTTTTCGAGACCGTCGATGCAGGGGTGAAGCTCCTGGTCATCGTTCCCGAGCATATCCCCGTCCGGGACGTGATCAAGATGCGCGACTACGCCCTGGAGAAGGGGGTCTTTGCCCTGGGACCGACCACCCCGGGCATCCTCGTGCCCGGCCAAGGGAAGATGGGGATCATGCCGGCCTCCATGTATTCCCCGGGGCGAATTGGGATCGTCTCGCGCAGCGGGACGCTCTCCTATGAATTCGCGGGGATCCTCTCGGAAAAGAAGGTGGGACAGAGCACCGTCGTCGGTATGGGCGGCGATCCCGTGGTCCTGCGAAACCTGGCCGACATCCTGGAGCGGTTCGAGGAAGATGCCGAGACCGACGCGGTCATCGTTGTCGGGGAGGTGGGCGGCGAGCAGGAGGAGAAGGCCGCCGGGTTCATCGCCCGGAGGATGACCAAGCCCGTGGCCGTCTATGTCGCCGGCCGTTATTCACCACAGGGAAAGCGAATGGGCCATGCGGGCGCCATCGTACGCGGCGCCTCGGGCACCGTGGAGGGCAAGCAGGAGGCCCTGCTGGCCGCCGGGTGCACGATCCTGGAAAGCCCCATCGAGGTGCTCGACTGGGTCAAGAAGCACAAGCTACACCGAATATGATTCGCGATGCCGATCAAGGATAAAAATTATACAAATACCTACTCTTCGGTTTGGCTGAGCGGGCCGGATCAATGAAAACGGGTTGAAACGTGCAGGTCATCGAGCGTGCTTGTATCAGAATGACGTCGTATAGCTTCCTGCACTCCTCAAATCATCATCCTTGATGAAGATGCTCGATTTCAAGCCGTGATCAACAATGTGATCCCCCTGATAGTTGTGATATAAAGAACCTTCAATTATTGATGTATTCGCCCAGTGGATACAGGCCTTTTGTACCCTCAGTTATTGGCGAGGAAATGGCCCTCATAGAGGTCTTCGATGGCCTGTATGTGGCGCTGCTCATCCACCATAAGCCTTTCGAACATCCCTGCCATGGGCGCACCCGCGCATCCTTCTACCATCTTCCGATAAAATTCGATGGCCCCCTTTTCCAGGTGGATCGCGTATGCCATCACTTCTCGAATATCGGAATCGGGATGGAGCGTCCTTTTTTCCAGGACGTAATCCAGACCCATCGTGGTAACAGAACGTTTCATCTGCTGTTCGTCCTCCATGTGTCCGTCCAGGAAGGCCCGTTCAATGCTGTGCTTGTGCTCCATCTCATCCAGGGCGAAGCCCCGGAGAATCTCCTTGGCGTTCCGGTTTTTAACCGTACGCATCGCCTCCAAGTAATGCCGGAAAGACTCCTCCTCCATTGCAATGGCTAGTTCCATGGCCGCCTCGAACGTGTAACAGCTCTCGCTTTCACTCATCGGCTTACCTCCTCCTTTCTCTCCGGGCACCTGCCTATCACGGTGCAATGACCCTGATTCATCAGGTAACCACGCTGGAGGCACCTTCCCGTCACCACACACCTGGGGAAAATACCTGATGATACCGATCGACGTGACACTCGCTAATCCACCGATATAATACGAAGAACACCCCGGTATGTCAATCCTATTCTGCCGCTCGTAATCCACAGTCCTGATGGACATCCACTGCTAAGGAGTTGCACCTGCTCTCGTTTCGGCAAATCTTTCTTTCTGCTCTATGATGCTCGTATATTACATCCACGAGTCCACACCGAGATCAATCTGGGAAGAGCATTGAGTTCGGGGTGAAAGTCAGGTTCGTTCTCCCATGGTACCCCGGCAGCCAAGGGCAATATACGGCAATTGATCGTTCAGGGTGCGGTGGGGCTGCGGATGATCGCATCTGCTAACGGGATGCGGCGGTGCAGGCGTCGAGGGCGGATTCGAGCAGGCGCAGATGGTCGTCGCTCTGCGACGGGAGCGGCACGGACGTAAGATCCAGAAAATCGTATTTGACCTCGCCCATCCGGTTGTAGGCAAGCAGTTCCACATCCCGGCAGCCGAGCACTTCCGAGGCAAAGGCCGCAATCCCGCCCACCACCTCGGGGGAGTCGTTGAATCCCGGAATCAGCGGGACCCTGAGCCGCATCGGCTTGAGCGTCGATATCCTTCTCGCGTTCTCGAGAATCAGCCGGTTGTCCTGCCCGGCCGCCTCCCGGTGCCTTGCCGCATCCAGATGCTTGATGTCAAAAAGCACCAGGTCCGCGTAGGCCAGCACCTTCTCGATGTCCGGCCAGGGGGCCCAGCCGCAGGTGTCGAGCGTCGTGTGCAGGTCCGACGCCTTGCACTCCCGGAAGAGCTGTCGCGCAAAGTCCGGCTGGGCGAGGGGTTCGCCGCCGGACAGGGTGACGCCGCCTCCCGAGTTCTCGTAGAATTTCCGATCCTTGAGCACCTCATGCATCACCGTGTCCACCGTCATGCGCTTTCCGGAAAGGCTCCGGGCGTCGTTCGGGCAGGCGGCCGCGCACCGTCCGCACCCCCCGCAGAGGCGCCTGTCGAAGGCGGCCTTTCCCTCCTCGAGGCGGACGGCGCCGTTCGGGCAGACGGCGGAACAGGCGCCGCAGAGGGTGCACTTTCTGCGGTCCAGAAGGATCTCCGGCCGGTAGGACTGCGATTCCGGATTCTGGCACCAGAAACAGCGGAGGGGACACCCCTTCAAAAAGACGGTGGTCCGGATGCCCGGCCCGTCATGGATGGAAAACCGCTGGATGTTGAATACAACGCCGCCGTCCATATACAATCCCTTCTCCCTCTCTTACAATCCCGATCTCACAACCGGCGTGATCCCTGAGCGGATTTTTGCGAAATTTCCGGTGCCGGTTCCGGCAAGGGCAGTCGACCGCGCAGCGGCCGGTCTCCGCTGCCTGGTCCCGCAGGGCGAGTCTGGAAAGGGGGGAAAGACCGTCAGCCCGATGTGAACTCCGTTCGCTGGATGATCTCGTCCTGCACGTTGGAGCTGAGCTCCGTGAAATAGGCGCTGTAACCGGCCACCCGCACCATGAGGTTCCGGTGGCGCTCGGGATGCTTCTGCGCCTCTTTGAGGGTCCTGCTGTCGACGACGTTGAACTGGGCGTGCTTCCCCCCGTAATCGAAATAGGTCTGTATCAGCGTGTAGATTTTCTTCAGGTCCTCATCGGTCTTCATCGCCGAGGGGTGAAATTTCATGTTCAGGAGGGTCCCGAACAGCGGAACCTGGTCGATCTTCCCGGCGGAATTGATCACCGCGGTGGGTCCGTTCCTGTCCGCCCCCTGGCAGGGGGAGACCGAGCCGTCCGCCAGGGTCTGCCCCGCGTACCTGCCGCTGGGAAGGGCGCCGACGCGCTTGCCGGCGGCGCCGTGGACCGAAACGGAGTAAGGCGCGGGCAGCTGCTTGATCCCGTAAGGCCCGTCGATGCCGGAGACCATCTTCCACCACCAGCCGTATATCCCGGCGGCGATGCCGTCGGCGAAATCATCGTCGTTGCCGTACTTGGGCGCCTTGACCAGCCGCCTGCGCACCGGCTCCTTTCCCTCGAAGTTCGCGGCCAGCGCGTCCAGGAGCTCCTGCCTGCCCACCGCGCCGTCTTCGAACACGCACTTCTTTATCGCCGCCAGCGAATCGGCCGCGTCGATCATGCCCACGGGGGCCTGGATGATGATGTTGTACCTCGCGCCGTCGGCCAGACAGCCCTTCCCCTTCTTGATGCAGTCGTCGATGAAGGCCGATGCCAGCATGGCCGGCATGACCTGCGAGCGGGCGATCTTCTGCTCGCTGATGATCGCCCCCCCCTCCCTGGAGAAGGTTTCCACCTGCGTCTTGAAAGCCCGAAGCAGATCGTCAAAGGACTCCATCCGGATGAATTCGCCCGTCCCGGGTCCGATCTGCCTGCCCGTTCTCGGGTCGAAGCCGTCGTGGAGCGCCAGCTCCAGGCACTTTGCGATGCTGATAAAGAGCACGTCGAACGGCGAGGTCCGGCCGGGGACCGTGCTGTGCAGACAGCCGCTGATGCAGTGGGTTCTCGCCTCCTCCAGCGGGACGCCGACCGACAGCAGCCAGGGGATGTTGCTCTTGTCGTTGAAGAAGGCGGGATAGCCCAGACCCCCTCTGACCAGCTCCAGGCCTTTGATTGCAAACTCCCTTGGCATTTTGTCATGGCAGCGGATGGAAAGGGTCGGGTGCGGCGTCCGGGTCCGCCGGGCCGCCTGCAGGAAGAGGGTGGAGAGCGCGTTGGTGGCGTCCCGGCCGTCGGATGTCTGGCCGCCCAGCGTCACGTTGTGGTACTGGGCCTCACCCGATACGATCTCGTTGTATTTGATGCTGCTGAGCAGCCGCAGCATGCTCATCTTCACCCGAAGGCACTCCAGAATGTCCAGGGCCGCCTCCTCCGTGAGCGTCCCCTCCCGGATCCCCTTTTCGTAGAAGGGAAACAGATACTGGTCCATTCTCCCGGGGGATTCCTGCGCCCTCGATTCCAGGTGGATCAGCGTGTGGAGAAACAGGGAGGTCTGGACGGCTTCATGGAACGTGCGGGCCGGATGGGCCGGAACCCGGTCGCACACCTCGGCAATCGCTTCCAGTTCCGACTTCCTGCCGCCGGCACTCTCCCCCGCCATCTTCCGGGCGAGCGCGGCGTATCGGCCGGCGTAGCGCACCCCCGCCCGGAGGGCAATCGCAAGCCCCTTGAGATAATTGACCTTCCTGTAGGCATCGTCGTCACGGACAGGCGTCGCCCGCAGTTCTTCCTCCACCTCGGCCAGCACCCCCAGAAATCCCTTTTGAATGGCCTTTTCATAGTCCACCGCGTGGTAACCCCGGTCGATATCCAGCGTGGTTTTCGCCCGGTAGACCCAGGCGCCCTCCTCGCAGGTTGCTTTGATCTTTTGCCTCTGGGGCTCATCGAGGAGGGAAAAGAAACTGCTCTGCAGACAGCTGTCCTTGAAATAGTGAACGATCCGCGCGATCTCATCGCGGCTGTGATCCTCCGCGAGCAGCCTGTCCAGATCCTGCGACAGCATCTCCTGGTCCACGGCGTATTCGGGATACCACTCGAAATACATCGGCTTTGCCGAAAAGGCCCCGACCAGAAGCTCGTCCGCATCGATGAAAATCGGGATTCCGCCCACGATTTTTTCCAGGGCCCTGGCTCTTCTGACGGGGGCGGGGAGGCCCTCCGTTTCCCGATAGCTCTCCAGCACCAGAAGGGCGCGCGCCAGGGAAAGTTTGGCCTTATCCCTTTGCTCCAGCGCCCTCTCCCACAGCCTCTGCCCCCGGGAGCGGGTCGGGCCGACCACCGGCGTCCCGGCCATCTCGACAGGCATCGTTGCCTCCATCTTCAGGGCCTCACATCGATGACGATTCGCAGGGCGTCGGACACCTTGTCTTCGAAGACCTTGAAGGCCTTCGCCGTGTCGTCCAGCGAAAAGCGATGGGTGATCATGGGCAGTATCCGCAATTTCTTCTGCTCCAGCAGCGTGATGGTCTCGCCGTAGGCCCCGCTCGCCCCCTTGGAACCGTAGACGATCGGTTCCTTATAGTAGAACACCGACGGATCGAACTCCTTGATCTTATCGGAGATGATGCCGAAGACCACGATCGCGCCGTTGGAGGCGACGACGGAAAAGGCGCTTTCCAGGGCATCGGCCCTGCCCGAGGACTCGAAGACCGCATCGGCGCCGTCGGGAAACTGCTGCAGAATGGCCTTCACGGGATCTTCCTTCTTCACGTTGACGACGGCGTCGCAGCCGAAGCGCTTGGCCATCTCGAGCCGAAAGTCCCTGGTCCCGGCCATCATTGTCTTCTCCACACCTCCCAGCTTCAGAAGCTGGAGCATGATCAGCCCCGCGTTGCCCGGTCCGAAGACGACGGCCGTCTTCACCTTCCGCAGATCGAGTTTCCTGACGGCCCGCACGCTGCAGGCGATGTTGACCGCATTCTGGGCCTCGTCCAGAGAGACATTCCCGGGCACCTTTTGCACGACCCGGTAGTCCACTTTCACATACTCCGCCATGCAGCCGTCCACGTTCCTGCCCAGGGAAAACCGGCTTTTGCAATAGAGGCCCAGCCCCCGCCGGCACCGTTCACACTCGCCGCAGCCCCAGCCGCCGCCCGAGATAACCGGATCGCCCACCTGGAAATCGGTCAGCGACGGGTTGCCCAGTTTGGCGATGGTGCCCGAAAACTCATGCCCGAGCGTCACGGGGTACGTGGCGGAGACATGACCGTCCACGACCCCCACGTCCGTGCCGCAAATCCCTGCCCGGTGCACCGCGATCAGAATATCCTTGTCCCCCGGTTCGGGGACCGGCACATCCTCGATCACGATTTTCCCCGGCTCATGGACGCGTGCTGCCTTCATCTTTCCTCCTGTATACTGCTTTTTTTAAGACCTTAACGTTTTTAAGACCTTAGCACAACATGGAAATCGAATCCCTGGGAAATCGCATCCCGTACGCATGCATTGGAGCGTTTGAGGGATCACGATTTCCACAGCTCTCGTCTCCTCATTTCTTCTTCAGCACCTGGGCGGCGACGTGGATCGGATCCCAGGAGCCGCCGAAGGGGGGCGCATAGGCGAGATCCAGCCAGCCCACATCGTCGAGGTCCAGCTCCGCCCAGAGAGCGCAGGCAAGGGTGTTGATCCGGCTCACCGCCCCCGACTCCCCGACCGCCTGCGCGCCGAGCAGTTTGCCCGTGGGGCCGTCGGCGATCAGCTTGAGGCCCAGCTTTCTGTTCTCCGGCATGGAGCCGGCGGCCGAACCTCCCCAGATCAGCGCGCTCGCCGGATGAAAACCGGCCTGTGCCGCTTCGCGCTCGTCGAGGCCCGTCGCCGCCACTTCGAGATCGAATACCTTGAAGGACTGAGATCCGACGATCCCCGGAAAGGTGATCTTCCCGCCGCCGATGTTGCGCCCCGCCACCCTTCCCTGCTTGTTGGCGATGTCACCCAGGGGGATATTCACCCAGCGGCGGCTCACCCGGTGGAAGGATTCGGCGCAGTCGCCCACCGCATAGACCTCCTCCCGCTGGGTCCGCTGCGAGAAATTGACCCGGACGGCGCCGCTGCTCCCGAGCGGGAGTCCCATCCCGCCGGCAAGCTCGGTGTCGGGCTCGACCCCCACGGCCATCAGGATCATGTCCGCCTCTTCCTCGCCTTGGCCGGTCACGAGCCTCAGCCGGTGCGTCTTTCCCTCCTCCACGGCCCGCAGCTCGATGCCGGTCTTGAAGCCCACCCGGTGGCGCCCCAGCTCCGCCAGAATCACCTTGCCGAGTTCCGGATCCCAGCGGGTCACCGGCAGCGGACTCCGGCTCATGATCTGCGTCTCGATCCCCAGTCCCCTCAGGGCCTCGCTCATCTCCATGCCGATGAAGCCGCCCCCGACGATGATCGCCTTTCGGCAGGGGACATCCCGGAGCCACGCCTTGATGCCGACGGCGTCGGCAAATGTCTTGAGCGTAAAGACCCCTTCGCGATCCTCCCCGGGGATCCCAGGCAGCCGCGCCTTCATGCCCGTCGCCAGGACGAGCGTGTCGTAGGGCAGTGCCTCACCGCCGGCCAGCCGGACCCGTCCCGCCTGCGGATCGATTGCCTCGACCCGGCTGTCAATCCGCACTTCGATCCCCGTCTCCCGGAACTTTTCCGGCGTCCGGGCGATCAATTTCTTCTCTTCCTTGATTACATCACCGATGTAATA
>JBFMBA010000443.1:0-2377 GCA_040755475.1 Thermodesulfobacteriota bacterium | reverse complement strand
GGGCGAAAAGCGGCTTCAGGCCGGACATCCCGGTCGGGCCGGTCATGGTGGATTCAGGCGCGGCCTTGGTTTCTGCGTGCTCGGGAGCAGGCTTCCGAGGCGAGGGCACCGGTTTCGTTTCTGCGGCGGGTTGATTTGCGGTGGGCTGGTTCGTGGCAGACCGCGTCTCCGGTTGCGCAGACGCACCAGCCGGCGAGGCGCTTCCTTCCTTCGTTTTCGATCCGGATTCGTTCACGGGGGCTTTCGTTTCGGCCTCTGACGCAGCGGCCTTCCGCCCCGGTTTCCCTTCGGTCCGCGCGCCAGTCTGTGCACTGGCCTGTGCGCTCACTGTTTTCTCCCGGTGCCCGAACTCCGGTTCGGCCTTGCCGTCGTTCTCCAGCCACGCCAGGAGAGTCTTCCCCGTTTCGACGGTGGGGGCGAAGTACTGACCGTCGAAGAGCGTCGTCCGGTCCTTGGTGGCCGTCGCGGTGTGGTGGTGATCGAGATCGATGAAGACCGTGAATTCATACTCCATGCCGTCCCGCTGGATGGGGCTCATCCCGAGTTTCTTGACCTGCTTCTTCCCGTTCTCCTCCACCTGGGTGTATTCCATCTTGCTGCGCATCGCGGCGATGACGTGGCAGCGCGACTGGAGCATCGCGTCCACCAGCTCGTTGTGCTTGGGCGTCACCTGCCGCCAGGCGCTCCAGGAGTTGCCCGTCTTGTCGGCGATGTGGCCGTGGACGTCCAGGAGTCCCCCCTGACCGACCCAGGCGTGGGAGAGGGAATCGATGATGATGGTCTCGTAACCGAGATCCTCAGCGGTATGGATGGCCTCGACATACTTGCGCGGCTCGAAGGGGGCCTCGATGGTGCAGACATCGTATGCGCCCAGGTGGTCGTAGAGTTCGCCGGAACCTCTTTCCGTGTCGATCATCGCGACCCGGCCACCCAAACCGAAGGCGATGAGCAGGGCCGAATAGGTCTTCCCCGACCCCGCGGGACCTGCGATCCCCAGCCTAAGTTTTCCTTTCTTCCTCTCTGCCTTGTGAAACTGTGACATGATCCTGACCTCCTTGATCCCTTCGGATCTGCTTTCCGTCCCTTCCGGTCCCTTTCCGGGGGAACGCGGTGACCATCGTCATCCGCCCCCGGTGGATCCGGCCGATGCAAAGAATCCTCGGTTTTGACGGTTCCCTGGCAACATCCGCCAAGGGAACGACCTTTCGGATGCGGGGCATCCCGAAAAGGACGGGGAATCGGTTTCTGAAAAATTCCACGATGGACATCCTTGACCTCTCCGCGTTGACCTTTTGCGCGACTGAAGGCAGCTCTTTCATCTCATCCTCCTTTCACCCCCTGACAGCCTCAGATCAGATCTGCTTCCCACAGGCTGAGCCGGGCCGCGTCGCCGAAGATCTTCACAACCTCGTCTTTGTTCTTTCCGCAGATGGCGGGGAAATCGCACCAGTTGCAGTGCGTTCCGGGATTCCGGTAGAACCGCCCCTCCCGGATGCTGTCATGGACGGCCTCGGCGGTCCGGTACAGTTCGATGAAATCCTCGACAGTGCGAGTGTCCGTCTGCCATTGGATCGTGGGGGTTTTGGTCTTGATGATGTGGATGTAGCCGACCGGGATCTCGTCCGGCTCCTCGTGCAAGGCTGCCATGATCTCTTGCCGGACCCAGTATGCGTAGCAGGTGAGCTCCAGGGCCACGCGGATCTGCCAGTCGTCGGCCTTGCGGGCGCGTGTCTTGATCTCCAGGGGGCGCGGGATGCCATTCGGTTGATCCACCAGATCGATGATGCCGACCAGGGGAACGGGCAAGGTATCGCCGTTGTCGAGGTTGACCAGCGGCACGGTGAATGCCCGTTCGATCTCCAGGGGATCGAGGGGCGCCTCCCGGATGAAGAGTTCCGCGTAGCGCAAGGAATCGTTCCGCGCCGCTTTCAGCTCCTGATGAATGGCCGCGTCGTCACCCTCCCGCGCATGCCGGGACCAGAAATCGTCCAGCATGACATTGGGATCGACAAACTCGTCTTTCTTCCGGGCCAGGTGGTGAGCAGCGATCAGCCGATGGGTGGACAGGCCGATCAGGCGGTCCGTGTCCGGTCGCAGAGGGGCGATCCCCAGTTCGTAGTTGATGAAATAGCTCCGGGGACAGGAGATGTAGCGGTTCAGGCGGCTCTTGGAAAGATAGAATCCCTCCGAGCCGTCGCCGGTGTGGAAGGGGTTTGCATCCGGGGCAACAGGCGGGCTTGTCGCGCCTCCCAAAACTGCGCCATATGGAACCCTGCTTTCCGATATCACCCCTTCCGAAACCACACTCCCGGAATCCTCAATCCCCAAAACCATCCTTCCCAGAACCATCCGCCCCGATACCGCCGCTGGGGCAATA
>JBFMBA010000442.1:0-6305 GCA_040755475.1 Thermodesulfobacteriota bacterium | reverse complement strand
GGGTGCGATGCGGATGCGGGAAAGGACGGTCATGATGGAAAAGACGGCCTGTGGCGCAACCTACGCCGAGGTGACCCCGGAAATAGCGGATCTCGTTGCGGGAATCCGCAAGCGATACCGGGGACGGGAGGAAGAACTGATATCCATGCTTCAGAGCGTCCAGCGTGCACTGGGATACCTGCCCGAGCAGGCGCTGCTGGAGATTGCGCGCCTGATCCATGTGCCCGCGGCCCGGGTATACGGGACCGTCACCTTCTATACCCAGTTCAAGCTCCAGCCCGTTGGCAGGTACATCATCAAGGTCTGCCGGGGCACCGCCTGTCATGTACGGGGATCGGACCGGATCCTTGAGGACATCCAGTCGCACCTTGACCTGTCCCCCGACGGGACCACCACGGACCGCCTTTTCACGCTTGAAACTGTGGCCTGCTTCGGTTCCTGCGCTCTGGCACCGATCCTGGTGGTCAACGACACGGTGTACGGAAACACGGACCGGACGAGGGCATTGCGGCTGCTCGACGACATCAGGGCGGCCGAAAGCGTGACCGTAAAAATATGAAGACCGCAGCCCCCGGAGGTGACCATGGAATATCAAGCGATGAAGCATCAGTCGGAGAAGCAGTGGAAAGCGCTGCAGGAACTGGAGGAGCCGCTCATCTGGATCGGCATGGGCACCTGCGGCAGGGCGGCCGGCGCCGATCTGGTGAACGGGGCGGTCCGGCGCACGCTGAAAAAAATGAGGCTGACGGGCCGCATTCTCCCTGTGGGGTGTATCGGCATGTGCTACCTGGAGCCCCTCATGGCGGTGCGAAAGCCGGGAGGGCCGTCCGTCCTGTATGGAAACCTCACCGCCGACAGAACCGGGGAAATCCTCGCAGACGCCCTGGAAAACGGCAACGGCGCGAGCAAGTGGGCCGTCTGCGTCATGGGGGATGGGCCTGCGGACGGGCTCCCGCGCTTCGATGAGCTTCCGATGATCAAGCCCCAGAGGCGGATCGCCCTGCGACACTGCGGCCTGATCGACCCGGAGGAGATCGCCCACTACCTGGCCCTGGGCGGGTACGGCGGGCTGCACAAGGCCCTCCAGATGACGCCCGAGGAGGTGATCGGGCAGGTCAAGGCGTCGGGACTGCGCGGACGCGGCGGCGCTGGATTCCCCACGGGGATGAAATGGGAATTCGCCCACAGGGCCCCCGGACAGACCAAATACCTCATCTGCAACGCCGACGAGGGCGACCCCGGGGCCTTCATGGACCGCTCCCTGCTCGAGGGAGATCCCCATGCCGTTCTGGAGGGGATGCTCATCGGGGCCTACGCCATCGGCTGCGCCGAGGGATATATCTACATCCGGGCCGAATACCCGCTGGCGATCAAGCGGCTGGAGAAGGCCCTGGAGCAGATGAGGCAGCACGGCCTGCTGGGCGAACGCATCATGGGAAGCCCCTTCTCGTTTCAGATCCGCATCAATGAAGGGGCCGGCGCCTTCGTCTGCGGCGAGGAGACGGCCCTGATGGCCTCCATCGCCGGCGGACGGGGGATGCCGCGTTCGCGGCCCCCCTTTCCGGCGATCAAGGGGCTCTGGGGAAAGCCGACCACCATCAACAACGTGGAGACCTATGCGAACGTCTCGGCCATTTTGTCGCAGGGCGCAGCATGGTTCGCCGGCTACGGCACCGAAAAAAGCAGGGGAACCAAGACCTTCGCGCTTGCCGGGAAAATAGCGCGCACCGGTCTGATCGAAGTCCCCATGGGGATCACCCTGCGGGAGATCATCGAAGATATCGGGGGCGGGATTCCCAAAGGGAAAACGCTCAAGGCGGTCCAGACGGGGGGACCCTCGGGGGGGTGCATCCCGGCCGAGCTTGTCGATCTTCCCGTGGACTACGAGTCTCTGGCCAGGGTCGGTTCCATCATGGGCTCGGGCGGGATGGTGGTCATGGACGAGGACACCTGCATGGTGGATATCACCCGGTATTTCTCGGCGTTCACCGCCGATGAGTCCTGCGGCAAATGCATCCCCTGCCGCCTGGGCACCCGGCAGACGCTGGAGATCCTCAACGACATCACCGCGGGCCGGTCGGCCCCCGGGGACCTCGCCGTTCTGGAGGAGGTGAACGAGGCGGTGCACAAGGGTTCGCTCTGCGGACTGGGACAGACGGCCCCCAATCCCGTGCGGACGACGCTGCGTTACTTCCGGCAGGAGTATGAAAGCCACATCCTCGAGCGGAAATGCCCGGCGGGCGTTTGCAAGGCCCTTTTCCATTACGAGATC
This sequence comes from Thermodesulfobacteriota bacterium, assembly GCA_040755475.1. Classification (GTDB taxonomy): domain Bacteria; phylum Desulfobacterota; class Syntrophia; order Syntrophales; family UBA5619; genus JAKAFS01. The sequence continues at coordinate 4,033 of JBFMBA010000442.1, read as the reverse complement.
GACGGCGAGATCTGCAACGGCTGCGGGCTTTGCGCCCGTAAATGCCCCGCCGGGGCGGTCACGGGCAAGAAAAAGAGCCCCCATGTGATCGACCAGGACAGGTGCACCAAGTGCGCCCTTTGTTACGAGTCCTGCAAGTTCCAGGCAGTCCTGGTCCGTTAGCGGGCGGGATCGGCCCCTGGGGCTGTAGCCTGCAGGTATCTCGAGGCACCGCCGGCGGGGGTCTTTTCGACAGACCGGTCCATATCGGCCGAAGGAGGCCGAAAAGGAGGTGGAAACGGTGAAGGAGATCCGCCTTGTCATCGACGGCCGGGCCGCGGAGGCCCCCGAGGGGTCCACCGTCCTGGCAGCGATACAGCATTCCGGGCTTTACGTGCCGACCCTCTGCCATGACCCGGTCCTCAAGCCTTTCGGAGGCTGCCGCCTCTGCATCGTGAGGATCGACGGAGTCCGGGGTCTGCCTACCGCCTGCACCACGCCCGCGGAAGCGGGGATGGTCATCCATACCGAAGACGATGAAATCCGCCGGCTGCGCAGAACCATCGTCGAGCTGGCCGTCGCCGACCACCCTGCCGGATGTCTGTCGTGCGCCACCAGCCAGGCATGCGACCTGCTGAAAGTGGCCCGCTATGTGGGCGTGCGGCAAAGCGCAATCGACCGTCTGCGCCGGCGGCCCGTGACGAAGCGCCCGGACACCTCGAATCCGGCCTATGACTTCGACCCCAACAAGTGCATCCTCTGCGGAAGATGCGTGCGGACCTGCGATGAAATCGCCGGGGTCGGGGCGATCGATTTCGCCCACCGCGGGTATGACACGGTGATCTCCCCTTTCGGGGGGCAGCCCCTGGCGTCGTCCGTCTGCCAGACCTGCGGCGAGTGCGTGGAACACTGTCCCACAGGGGCCCTGTCCGCCAAGCAGGCGACCGCGGCGCACAGGGAAGTGAGGACCGTCTGTCCCTATTGCGGGGTCGGCTGCTCCGTCTATCTGGGCGTTCGCGGCCGGGACATCGTGCACGTGCGGGGAGATTCGGAAAGCCCGGTCAATCGCGGCCAGCTCTGCGTCAAGGGCCGCTTCGGCCTGGACTTCGTAAACCATCCCGATCGCCTGACCGACCCGCTCATCCGTAAACCGGGGGTGCCCAGGACCGTGCGCACCTTCAGCCTGCAGGACGTCTTTCGGCGGGCCGGCTGGGACGAAGCCCTGGGCATGGCGGCGCAGGGGCTCGACCGGGTTCGCGGCCAGGACGGCCCCGATGCGATCGGCGTCCTCAGTTCCGCCAAATGCACCAACGAGGACAATTATCTGCTCCAGAAATTCGCCCGCGCCACGCTGGGAACCAACAATGTGGACCACTGCGCGCGCCTCTGCCATTCCTCCACGGTGGCGGCGGCGCTCGCGGCCTTCGGCGAGGGCGCCATGAGCAATTCCGTTGCCGACATCGACCGGGCGGACCTGCTGTTCGTCATCGGATCCAACACCACCGAATGCCACCCCATCATCGGCCGGAGAATCAAGCGTGCGATCCGGAACAACGGCGCAACCCTTATCGTCGCCGATCCCCGCGCCATCGAGCTGAGCGAAATGGCGGCCCTCCACCTGTCGCAGCTGCCGGGAACGGATGTGGCGCTCCTCAACGGCATCATGCGGCAGATCATTGAAGAAGGCCTTCATGACAGGGATTTCATATCGGAGCGGTCCGAGGGCTTTGAGCCCTTCCAGGCGTCCCTCGCTCCCTATGACCTGAAGGCGGTCGAGGGGATCACCGGTGTGTCGGGCGCAAAGATCCGGCAGGCGGCCATGCTCTTTGGCAGGGCCGAAAGGGCGATCGTCCTGTACGGCATGGGGATCACCCAGCATACGACCGGAACGGACAATGTGAAGGCGATCGCCAACCTCCTGATGCTCACCGGCAACATCGGCCGCCCGGGGACGGGCTTCGCCCCCCTGCGCGGGCAGAACAACGTGCAGGGGGCCTGCGACATGGGGGCCCTGCCGGTCTTCTATCCCGGTTATCAGCGGGTCGACGACCCCGCCGTGCGCCGGAAATTCGAAAAGGCCTGGGGAAGGGAATTGAGCGATAAAGCGGGGCTGACGGCGACGGAGATGATACAGGGCGCCCACGCCGGCCACCTCAAGGCCCTCTATGTGATGGGGGAAAACCCCATGCTCAGCGAACCGGACCTCAATCATGCCAGGGAGGCCTTCGCCAGACTGGACCTGCTCATCGTACAGGACATCTTCTGCACGGAAACGGCGCAGATGGCCGACGTGATCCTGCCCGCGGCCTGCTTTGCCGAGAAGGACGGGACCTTCACCAACACGGAGCGGCGGGTCCAGCGGGTCCGTCAGGCCCTCCCCCCGCCCGGACAGGCCAGGGGGGATTGGGAGATCGTGGCGGAGGTCGCGCGCCGGATGGGATACCCCCTCGATTATCCGTCGAGCGGGGAGATCGTAGAGGAAATGCGCCGTCTGACGCCCATCTACGGCGGGATCACCTGCCAGCGCCTCGCCGCGGGCGAAAGCCTGCAGTGGCCCTGCTGGGATCCGGAACATCCCGGAACGCCCCTGCTTCATGCGGGCCAATTCACCCGCGGCCGCGGGAAGTTTCACGTGGTGCAGGACAGGCCGCCGGCGGAGCTGCCCACGGTCGCCTACCCCATGCTGCTGACCACCGGAAGGATACTGGAGCAGTTCCATACAGGGAGCATGAGCCACCGGTCCCACGTGCTGGAGGCCCTGGCCGCGGACAGCCGCGTGGAGCTGAATCCCGAAGACGCCCGCCGCCTGGGCGTCGGAGAGGGGGATGTCGTTTCCCTGAGCTCCCGCCGGGGGGAGGTGCAGACGAAAGTGAAGATGACCCGCCGCGTCCCCTCGGGCCATGCCTTCATGGCCTTTCACTGGGGGGACGCCCCGGCCAACCGTCTGACCATCACGGCCTTCGATCCGCTGGCAAAAATCCCCGAGTTCAAGGTCTCCTCCATCAAGGCGATGCTGACCGTGCTGGAGAGGGCGGCGGAGGACAACAAATTCCTCGCGGCGCTGGCCGCAAACCCCGCCGGCGTCCTGTCGCACTATACCCTGACCCCCGAGCACCGCAGGGCCCTGGTCAGCGGAGATATCGCATCGATCGAGGAGTGGATCGGACCGCTGAACGACAGGCTCAAGGCCTGGCTCAAGCAGCGGCTCGAACAGGAAAACATCGCGATGATATAGACATCTGGTGTGGCCCAATTCATGAACAAATTTCGACCACTCTGAGACCTTTGAAAATCGTGATTCCTCCGCGCGCTGGACATTTCTCGACCCTGCTCCTCCTCGCTTCGCTGCAAAGACGAAACTCGCGCTTGAGCGCTCAAACAATCGTCCTTGCGGCCGCTGCGCTGCGGGGGCAGGAGGCCCCGAAAAATCTCCAATGCGCACTCAAAGGAATCCGATTTTCAAGTGATGCAAAGGTCTCCCCTCTGACAGGAGAGTATGAATGACCGATGTTCCACCGGCGGGAGGGATTCACTCTTTCCCCTCCCCCGGCAGGATGGGATTCAGGGGAGGGGACAGGAGCCGGCGTAGGAAACGGGAAAACAGCTCGTCCGGAAGCGCGGCGGCGCCGCAGGGTATTCTGCCCAGATAAGCGTCGCCCGCGATGCGCCGCGCCTCGGTTTCGTTGGGCTCCCGGGCGGGAAAGGCCTCCGGGGCCGGGTCGTTGAGGATCACGCCGAAAAGCGGAATGCCTTCCGACCGGAGGCAGCGCAGCGTCAGCTGCAGATGGTTGAGCACCCCCAGGCGATTCCCCGCCACGACCAGGGCGGGCAGCGACAGGTCGCGTGCCAGGTCGAGGTATGAATACCCCTCGCACATCTCGACGGTCGCTCCCCCCGCCCCCTCGACCAGGACCAGTTCCGCCCCCCTCATGGCCTCAACGACGGCCCCGCGTATGTGCGCCGGATCGATCGATACCCCTTCCGCCCGGGCGGCAAGGTGGGGGGAGAGAACAGCGGCAAGCGGATAGAGGCAGACTTCAGACAGAGGCAGTCG
>JBFMBA010000441.1:0-6318 GCA_040755475.1 Thermodesulfobacteriota bacterium | reverse complement strand
ACCGGGAAGGGTGACGGTGGCGGCTTGGAAGGGCACCCATGCAAAGGGGATGAAACGATGGAGATATTCACGGTAGCGCAGGCGGGCAAATACTGTAACGTATCCACGGAGACGATCATCGGCTGGCTCGATGCAGGCGGTCTTCCCGCGCTGAAGACCGAAGGCGGTCACCGCCGGATCAAAAAGGAAGACCTCGACCGATTCCTCGGGGAGAAGGGGATTGCGCTGCCGGAGGACGCAAAGCCGCCGGAGAGAAAAAAGATCCTGGTGGTGGACGACGACAGGATCATCGTCGAGACCATCGTGCAGGCCCTTGAGGAAGACGACTACGGCTACGACCTCATTTCCGCCGCCGACGGATTCGAGGCGGGTCTTCAGGTGAGCCATTTCAAGCCCGATCTCATCATTCTGGACATCATGATGCCCGATATCAACGGATACGAGGTGTGCAGGAAGATCAAGAGCAACCCGGCGGAGAAGGATATCAAGATCGTCGTGCTGTCCGCCTATCTGGATGCGGAGGCCTTCGAGCAGATGAGGAGCTCCGGCGCCGATGCCTGTTTTTCCAAACCGCTGCCGCTGCCGCAGCTCAAACGGGAGGTGGCGAAACTGCTGGGGTTTGAAGAGTGAGGCCGTCAGGGGGAAGGCGGACGCCCTGGTGCGCTTTGCCTTCGGCCGCCGCGCCGGCAGACATCGGGCGCTTCACACCCCGGGGCGCATGCACCGAACAGGGGACCTTATGCAGTGCCGGCTGATTCCGCGGCTTTTGCCACCTTTTGCGGGAGTGCTGAAAGAGAGGGGATTATGGTGTTGGCGGAGAGTCTGAAAAAGAAGAAATTCATCGTGACCTCGGAGATACAGCCGCCGATCGGCTCGGGCGCCGGGGAACTGGTCAGGAACGTGGAGCGGATCCGGGGCAGGGTCGATGCCCTGACGGTGCCCGACCTGAAGATCGACGGTCTGGTCAGCGATACCATGGGGACGTGCCGGATCCTCCGGGAGCAGAAGTTCGATCCCATTCTCCAGACCGCCTGCCGCGACAGAAACCGGGTCGAACTGCAGGACTACCTGCTCAAGGCGACGGCGGCGGGCATTGAAAACATCCTCGCCTTCACCGAAGACTATCGCATCACCGGCGACAGCCTGCAGGAGATCATGTATTTTCACGTTGACTCGGGAAAGCTCTTCTCCGTCGTGGAAAACATGCGGGGCGGACAGGATATTTCCGGAAAGGAGCTGCCCGTGAAAGCCGATTTCTGCATCGGCTCCGGGATCGATTCGCGGTGGGGGGCCAAGGTGCCGGATATGCAGATCAAGGAAATGGAAGCGCTGGCCGGGTTCGGAGCCGACTATTTCCTCACGACCCCCGTGTTCGATCTCGACTCCTTCCATGCGTTCATGAAACAGGTGGGACCCATCCGGATTCCGGTCATTGCCGAGATCATCCTGGTCCGTTCCGCAGAAATGGGGATGTTTCTGAACAAACACGTGCGGAGCGGACTGGTTCCCTATCACATCATCGAGAAGCTGGCCAAGGCGCCGGACAAGGAAAAGGCCAGCATCGAAATCGTCGGGGAGCTGGTCAGGGGGCTGAAGGATCTCTGCCAGGGGGTGCATCTGATTCCCATGGGCGCCGAAGAGAGGATCGCCAAGTATCTGGAGGCGGCAAAGCTCTCTGCCCTCTGATCCCTTGTTCCCGTGCGGGTCCATTGAAAATCATGCTCCCTCCGTGCGCTGTACGTTTTTCGACCCTGCACCTCCTCGCTTCGCTCAAAGCGCTCCGCTGCGGGGGCAAGGGTGCCCCGATAAATCTGCAATGCGCGCTTCCGGGGGTATGATTTGCCAGTGGCACGACTCCCTCACCATGTAAACTGTGAACGGAAGGATTGTGCGGTATGGACCAACGCAAGACGGACACCGTCGGCGCCGCGCTGGTCGTCGGGGGCGGCATAGCCGGCATCCAGGCATCGCTTGACCTGGCCAATTCCGGGATCAAGGTGTACCTGCTGGAGAGAGGCCCGGTGATCGGCGGGCGGATGGCGCAGCTCGACAAGACCTTTCCGACGAACGATTGCGCGATGTGCATCGTCTCGCCGAAGCTGGTGGAGGTGGGCCGCCATCTGAACATCGACATCCTGACCCAGTCCGAGCTCCTTTCGCTGAGCGGCCGGCCCGGCCGGTTCACGGCGCGTCTCAGGTCGCGCCCCCGCTACGTGGACATGTCCAAGTGCACCAGTTGTTCCGACTGCGTGGAGGCCTGTCCGGTCGTGCTGCCCAACGAGTTCAACGAGGGGCTGGACGAGCGCAAGGCGATCTATCGCCCTTATCCCCAGGCGGTTCCGAATACCTTTCTGGTGACCAAGCGGGGGACCTCCCCCTGCAAGGCCACCTGTCCGGCCGAGACGAGCGCGCAGGGGTATGTGGCGCTGATCCGCGACGGCCGCTACGCGGAGGCCCTGGAGGTCATCCGGGAGTACAACCCCTTTCCCGCGTCGGTGGGCCGTGTGTGCACCCATCCCTGCGAGGAGGCCTGCAGCCGCCGGAAGGTGGATTCGCCCGTGGCGATATGCGCGCTGAAACGGTTCGCGGCGGACTGGGTCCATGCGCACGGAGGCGCACCCGATCAACCGGCCGGCGCCGGGGACGGGATCACGGATCGACCGGAGGCGCGGATTGCCGTGGTCGGGTCCGGTCCGGCGGGGCTCAGCTGCGCGCACCACCTGGTGCGGATGGGCTACGGGGTCACGGTGTTCGAGTCGCTGCCCGCGGCGGGCGGGATGATGCGGGTGGGGATACCGGCGTACCGCCTGCCCAGGGAAGTACTGCAGCGGGAGATCGATGCGATCGCCGCCGAGGGGGTGGAGATCAGGCTCAACTCGCCCGTTCGGGATATCAACCGCCTGTTTTCCGAAGGGTACGCGGCGGTGTTTCTGGCGATCGGGGCGCACGAGCCTCAGCGCCTGGGGATCGAGGGGGAAGATGCCCGGGGGGTGCATCACGGCGTTCCCTTCCTGCAGGCGGTCAGTCTGGCGGGGGAGGGCGATACCCTGCCGGCGATGGGCGAGCGCGTAGCCGTGATCGGAGGGGGTAACACCGCCGTGGACGCGGCGCGCACGGCGATGCGGCTCGGGGCGCGGGAGGTGACCATGGTCTACCGCCGTTCGCGCGAGGAGATGCCTGCCAATGACTGGGAGATCGACGAAGCCCTGCGCGAGGGTGTCAGGCTGGAGCTGCTCACCGCACCGGTGATGGTCCTGTCGAAGGACGGGAGGGTATCGGGGATCCGCTGTCAGCGCATGGCGCTGGGGGAGCCCGATGCGACCGGCCGGCGGCGGCCCGTTCCCGTTGCAGGTTCGGAGTTCGACATCGCGGTCGACACCATGATCGCCGCGGTAGCCCAGGCGCCGGAGATCTCCTTCCTGGACGCGACGCACGGGCTGGCGGTGAGTGCCCGGGGCACCTTTGAGGTGGATGAAAGGACACTGGCGACGGGGAGGGCCGGGGTCTTCGCCGGGGGAGACGCGCATCGGGGCCCCGGGATTCTCATCGAGGCGATCGCCGACGGGCGCCGGGGCGCCCTTTCCATAGACCGATATCTGCGGGGAGCGGATCTGCTCACGGCGCGGGAGGAGGCGCCCCTGCCGGTGGTGGATCTGGACGACGCGGAAATCGACCGGATCGTCGCTTCGGGAAAGGTGGACGTATCGCCGCGGGCGGTGACGCCCACCCTCCCGGTGGCGGAGCGGCTGCGCGATTTTCGCGAGGTTGAGCTGGCCCTGACGGAGCAGGAGGCCCGGCGCGAAGCGGCGCGCTGCCTGGAGTGCGGGATCTGTTCGGAGTGCCATCTGTGTGTGCGGGCATGCAAGGTGGGAGCGGTCGATCACCAGGAGGCGTGGGCAGAACAAGAGATAGAGGTGGGATCGGTCATCCTGGCGCCGGGATATGCCCTCTACGACCCGGCGCTGTCGCCGGAGCTGGGCTACGGACGCTATCCGAACGTGGTGACCAGCATGGAGTTCGAGCGGATGCTGAGCGCATCCGGTCCCTTCGGCGGCCACTTGAGTCGTCCCTCCGATCACCGGGAGCCGGGGAAGATCGCCTTCATCCAGTGCGTGGGTTCCCGGAGCAGGGACGCCGACTACTGCAGCTCCGTGTGCTGCATGTACGCCGCGAAAGAGGCGATGCTCGCCAAGGAGCATCTGCCGGATGCCGAGTGCACGGTTTTCCAGATGGACATGCGCGCTTTCGGCAAGGGGTTCGACGCCTATTACGAAAGGGCGAAGGGAAAGGGGATCAGGTATGTCTCCTGCCGGATCTCGGCACTGGAGGAGGATCCCCTGACCGGCGACATCCTCATCCGCTACCGAAGCGGGGACAAAGAGCCCGCGATGCGCGAGGAGCGGATCGATCTGGCGGTGCTGAGCATAGGCCTCTGCTCGCCCGGCGAGGCGGGGCCGCTTGCCGGTGCGGCGGGTGTCGCGCTCAACCGCTGGGGATTTTGCTCCACCGAGGATTTTCACCCCCTGGAAACGAACCGGCCGGGGGTGTACGTCTGCGGCGCTTTCGCCGAACCGAAGGACATCCCGGACAGCGTGATCCAGGCCGGCGGTGCGGCGGCCAAGGCCCTTGCCCTGCTGGGGGATGCGCGCGGAACGCTGGTGCGCACCAAGGACTATCCCCCGGAGAAGGAGATCTCCCCCGGGGAAGAGCCGCGGATCGGCGTGTTCGTCTGCAGCTGCGGATCGAATATCGCCGCGACGGTGGATGTGAAGGCGGTCGTGGCGCACGCGCTCACCCTTCCCCATGTGGTTCACGCGGAAAATACGATCTACACCTGCTCCGCCGATTCGCTGAAAACCATCCAGCAGAGGCTCCAGGAATTGAACCTCAACCGCCTGGTGGTGGCCTCCTGCTCGCCGCGCACCCACGAGCCGCTTTTCCAGGAGACGATCCGGGAGGTGGGCATCAACAAGTCGCTCTTCGAGATGGCCAACATCCGCGATCAGTGCTCCTGGGTGCACATGGGGGAAAAAGCAGAGGCGACACAAAAGGCGAAGCGCCTTACAGAAATGGCCGTCGCCGGCGCCGCGCGCCTGGAGCCGCTCCACCGCAGCGAAAGCGCCGTGGTCAAGAGGTGCCTCGTCGTCGGGGGCGGGCTGGCGGGGATGACGAGCGCCCTGAGCCTGGCGCGGCAGGGGTTTTCGGTCACGCTCGTGGAGCGGGAGAAGGATCTGGGCGGGCTGCTGCGCGGGAGACATTTCAGCGCGGAGGGGGGTGACCCCCGGCAGCTCCTGCGGGATCTCGCGTCCCAGGTGGCCACCCATCCCCTAATCGATCTCCTGTGCGGCTACGAGCCGGTCAAGCACGGCGGCGCGGTGGGGAACTTCCAGACGACGCTGACCGAGCGGGGAGGACCGCGCCAGGCGGTGATCGAGCACGGAACGGTCATCATCGCCAGCGGCGGCCGGGAACACCGCGGAAACGCCCGCCTGCAGGGAACTGACGCGCGGGTGATCTCGCAGGGTGAGATGGAGGAGAAGCTCTTTGCGAACGATCCTGCCGTCATGGGGGCCCGGTCGCTGGTGATGATCCAGTGCGCGGGCCCCTGGGACGACGACCCGGCGATTCCCTTTTACTGCAGCCGCGTCTGCTGCGCGACGGCGCTCAAGAACGCCATGAAGGCGAAAGAGTTGAACCCGGACATCGCCGTCGTCGTCCTGTTCCGGGACATGAGGGCATACGGATTCAAGGAGAGCCTCTATACCGGGGCGAGAGAAAAGGGGATTCTCTTCATCCGTTTCGACGACCGGAACCCCCCGCTCGTGTCGACCAGGGACGGCCGGCTCCGGGTGGAGATCGAGGAGCCGGCGCTCCGTCTGCCCCTGGTCCTGCAGCCCGACCTGCTGGTGCTCTCCCAGGCCGTTGTCCCTCCCGAGGGAAGCAGGGAGCTGGCCAATGTCTTCAAATTCCCGCTCAGCGCCGAGGGGTTTTTCCTGGAGGCGCACATGAAGCTGCGACCCGTGGATTTCGCCTCGGACGGCATCTATCTGTGCGGCCTGGCGCACTATCCCAAGACGATCAACGAGACCATCTCGCAGGCCGAAGCGGCGGCGGCCCGGGCGGCGGGGATCCTTTCCCGGGACACGCTGCTCGTCGGGGGCGTGGTGGCGGTGGTGGAGGGGGAACGTTGCGCGGCATGCCTGACCTGCGTGCGGGCCTGTCCGTACGAGGTGCCGGTGGTGAACGTGCGGGGGGAGGCGGAGATCGACATCATCAAGTGCAAGGGGTGCGGGACCTGCGCGGCGGAGTGCCCGGCGC
>JBFMBA010000440.1:0-4115 GCA_040755475.1 Thermodesulfobacteriota bacterium | reverse complement strand
GATCTGGGTCCGGAAGGGGGACCGGGCGGCGGCCGGATCATCGCCGCCGGGACGCCCGAGGAGGTCGCCCGAGCCTCGCACTCCTACACCGGACGGTTTCTCCGGAAATACCTCCATTGACGGGCAGGGCATGAAGCGGTGCAGCGGCAGCCGGGCGGCAACGATGGCGATGCGGCCGGTCGGGACCGGAAAGGCCGCCGCAGCGATGGGTCCCGGATCGGGGCGTGAAACCATGGCCAGCACAACCGAATCGCGGCTTCAGTTGCTGAAGGGGGCCATCGGCGAGGTCCGGATCCGTACCTCGCCGCGCGCGCGGCATGTTCGCCTGAACATCTCGGCGCATGCGGGCCTGACGGTGACCGTTCCCCGCGGCTTCGACCTGCGCGCGCTGCCCGACATCCTCGAGAAGAAGAGAAGCTGGATCGTGACCCATCTGGGGCGATTGGCCGGGATGCCCGGGGCCGCCGGCCGGGAGCCCCTCGCGGCCCCGCCGGAGGCGATCGAACTCCCCGCCCTGGGTGAATCGTGGGACGTCCTCTATCTGCCGTCGAGGACGCGAAGGATCGGGGTGATGGAACAGCCGGGGCGGCTGACCGTCTACGGGGCGGTCGCCGATCATGCAGCCTGCCGCGCCGTTCTGCAGAAATGGCTGCGGCGGCGGGCCCGGGAGGCGCTTGTTCCTCTGCTGGAGGGTCTCGCCCGGCAGGAGGGGTTCACATTTAACGATGTGCTCATCCGGGGCCAGAAAACCCGCTGGGCGAGCTGTTCGTCCGGCGGCACGATCAGCCTGAGCTACAAGCTGCTGTTCCTGGACCCCCGGTCGGTCCGCTGCATCCTTCTGCACGAGCTCTGTCACAGGGTTCACATGAACCATTCGGACCGGTTCTGGGCGCTTCTGAGCGGCTTCGAGCCGGAGTGCAGGGTCCTGCGCAGGCGGATGCGCGAGGAGGCGAAGAGGGTCCCGGCCTGGGTGGAATAGGGGGGTGACCACGTCGGCGGCCCCATGAGATTGCCTTGTCGGGCTTTGAAAACCGTGATCCCTACGCGGGCTGGACATTTTTCGACCCTGCACCTCCTCGCTTCGCTGCAAAGACGAAAATCGCGCTTTGCGCTCAAACAGTCGTCTTTGCCGGCGCTTCGCTGCGGGGGCAGGGGGCCCCGAAAAATCTCCCATGCGCGCTTCCGGGATCCGATTTTCAAGTTGCACGAAGGCTTTTTATGAAGTGATCTAAAGGGGGTGATCGGATGCTCGGCAAGCAGGAGATCGTCGACAAGTCGCGCAAATGCGGTTTCGAGGATGCGGGTTTCACAACCGCCGAGCCGTTTACGTCCCAGCGGGCGCTTCTCGATCAGCGGACAGAGGAGTACGGATGGGCGATCCGGGCGGGCCTGGATCTGCCTGCCGGGACCGACCCGCGAACGATCCTTCCCGGGGCCAAATCGATCATCGTGGTGATCGAACCCTATTTCCGCGAGGCCTTTCCCCCTTCGCTGGAGCGTCACTTCGGCCGGTGCTACCTCGATGACGATCGCATGACCGGTGATCGTCTCGGGAAAAGGATCAAGGCCCTGCGCTCCTACCTCCGTGAGAACGGGATCGATTCCAAGGTCCCCTTTCACCTGCCGCACCGCCTGGCGGCCGCGCGGGCGGGCCTCGGGACGTTCGGAAAAAACTGCCTGTTCTATTCCCGGAGTGTCGCCGCCGGCGGATCGTGGGTCACTCCGATCGCCCTGGTGGTCGACCGGGCTTTCGACCCCGACGAGCCCACGCTCGAGGTCGGATGCCCCGCGTGGTGCAACAACGCCTGCATCGCGGCCTGCCCGACCGGGGCGCTCAGGGGGCCCCGGCACATCGATCCTCGCCGCTGCATCTCCTATCTCACCTATTTCGGCGGCGATCAGACGCCGCGGGAACTGCGGGAACCGATGGGGCTTTGCGTCTACGGATGCGACCGCTGTCAGGATGTCTGCCCCCGGAACTCCCCCTGGCTAGCCCGGGAGCTGCCGATGAACCGCAAGGCGGCGGGGATGGTCGATGACTTCCGCCTCGAGAAGCTGCTCCACATGGACAGGGCTTTCTTTGTCGAAAAGATCTGGCCGCACATGTTCTACATGTCCGACGGCGATCTCTGGAGGTGGAAGGCGAACGCGGCCCGGGCGATGGGAAACACGCTGGAGGAGGCGTACATTCCCGAGCTGGTCCGCGCTTTTGGCGAGAGCGGGGATCAGCGGGTGGCGGCGATGATCGCCTGGGCCCTCGGCAGGATCGGGGGCAATTCGGCGCGGCGGTCCCTGGAGTCGTTCCTTCCCGGCAGTCTCTCGCCGGTCCAGGAGGAAATCCGGGCGGCGCTGGCTATGCCGTCTCGATGCGGATCGTCCTGACGCCGAGGGCCTGCTTCAGGAGCGTCGCATCGCCGGTGATCCGGCCGATAATGCAGACGGCGCTTGCGGGAACGGGGTCGGCCCCAGAGCTCATCGGCGTGGGACCGAAGAAAATGGCCATCGCGTTCCCCGGAGGCCAGAAGCCGATGTCGCCGACCTTGACCTTTTTGGTCGCCGTTTCATCCAGATCGGCACGGACGGGGATCCCGAAGTAGAACTCATCGCCCCACTCGTTGGGGGTCGCCTCGATGGGGAGTTTGGCCGCGACGGTCCGGGCCAGGGGCGTGTCGTCCAGCTCCGCGGCGAGGCTGACGGAACCGGCCGTAATCGTGATCGGTGTGGGCATGGGGTCACCTCCTGTCTGTGTGATGCCGATGACGCCTTATCGGCGGATCGGCGGTCCTTTCATATCACGCACGCATCCCGCATCACGATTGACGGCTTCATAAAAAGCCCGGATGCTGCGTTGCGATTCATCCCTCGTCGCTGCGGTGTACGCCAAAATGATATCATTGGAAATCATGATCCCTTCCCACGCTGGACATTTTCCGACCCTGCGCCTCCTCGCTTCGCTGCAAAGACGGAACTCGCGCTGAAGCGCTCAAACAGTCGTCTTTGCGGGCGCTACGCTGCGGGGGCAGGGGACCCCGAAAAATCTCCAATGCGTGCTTCCGGGACATGATTTCCAAGTTGTGCCGAAGTGACTATATCGCCCGGCCGGGTAAAATATCAACCGGTCCCGCCCATCCGGTCCGGCGAAGCGGCGGCGTTTCCGGCGGGGCGTTCTCCGGACAGCGCCTCGAAGCCCGAGATGACGTCGAACAGCTCCTCGTCGATGCCGCTCTGGCGCAGCTGGTGATAGCGTCTGTTGAGCTCCTCCAGCAGCTCGCCGATGTTTTTTTCCGCGCGCTGCATCGCGGCCAGGCGGCTCGCGTTTTCAGCGGCCAGAGACTCGGCGCATGCCCGGAAGAGGGAGACGAAAAGATGCTCGCGGACCAGGGCCCGCAGCGTTGCCGTCCCGCTGCCCAGGACCTCGGGCAGGTTTCCCGTCGGCCAGGGGAGACGGGCCAGAGCGCTTCGCCAGGTTTCGTCCAGCGGCAGCAGGCGAATGCTGGCCGGCGCGTACGCCGCCATCGATGCGGGGCGGTTGTAGAAGAGGTGAAGCTCGTCGATCTCCCCGCTGCCGAGCCATGTTTCGCTTTGCAGGAGAATCCGTCCGACCAGCGGCGTGACGGCGTTGACGGAATTCGGCACGGGAAAGAACCCCGCGGGCCGCAGGCCCGCGTCCTCCATGAGTCTGTGCACGCGTTCGCCGACGGCCACCACGCGCGACTGACCGGGCAGGTCCGCCAGAAACGTCACCGCATGATCCGCCACGGCCTCATTGAACTGGCCCACCAGTCCCTGGTCCGAACCGAACACGACCGCGCCGACCGCTCCGGCGCCGGCGGGTTTCCTCGGGTCCGCCATCGGAGCTGCCGGCCGAGTTCCCCGGAAAGCGACGCTCAGCCCCAGCTCCACGGTGCGGGCATAGTCCGATAGCGCGCCCACGGAGCGCTCGTATTGACCGATGTTCGAGGCGGCCAGCGCCTTCATCGTACGGACGACCGATTGGAGATCGGAGGCGCCGCCGATCTTGCGGCGCAGGCCTGCCATGGTGTCGCTCATCCTGTCTCCGGGCTTTCCTGAACGCGTTGGAATCGCGTCAGGGCGTCGCGGGCGATGCGGACCAT
>JBFMBA010000439.1:0-11141 GCA_040755475.1 Thermodesulfobacteriota bacterium | reverse complement strand
TTCTGATCGGAATCATCCCGGGATCGGCTCACATTATCTCCACGTTTGTATCCTACGCCATAGAACGGAGGATTTCCAAGCATCCTGAACGGTTCGGCCAGGGGGCGATCGAGGGGGTGGCGGGTCCGGAGTCTGCCAACAACGCCGCCAGCGAAGGGGCCCTCGTGCCACTCCTGGCCCTCGGGGTTCCCACGGGTCCCGTTCCCGCGGTGCTGCTGGCCGCGCTCATGGTGCACGGGATCACCCCCGGTCCGCTGTTCATCAAGGAACAACCGGTGGTCTTCTGGGGATTGATCGCGAGCATGTACGTCGGCAACATGGTGCTTCTGCTCCTCAATCTGCCCATGGTGGGGCTGTTTGTCAATCTTTTGCGGGTTCCCTACCGCATCCTGTACCCGACCATTCTTCTGTTTTGCGTGGTGGGCGTCTACGCCGTGAATTCCAGCATGGTAGACGTGGGGATCATGACCATCATGGGGGTCCTGGGTTATCTGCTGCGGAAAATGGATTTTGAAACGGCGCCGATGGTTCTGGGGGTGGTGCTGGCGCCCATCATCGAGTTCAGCTTCCGTCAGTCGCTGGCCATGTCCGACGGGGATTACACGATTTTTGTCGAGCGGCCGATCGCCGCCGTTTTTCTTGCCATTGCGGTGATCATGCTCCTTTTGGGTCTGAAGCCATTGTTTATCAAGAAGAAGGATTGGCGAGAAAAGCTGACGGCAGCGGAGAAGGATGCGTGAGGATGTGCGGCGAATAGACCATTATCAAACAAAGGAGGAGGAGATGATGAAATCAATAAGAGTGCTGTTGGCAGTGGTGGCGCTGGTGTGCATCGGAGCCGCCAATCCGGTTGCACCCCTGGCGGCAGAGTCTTATCCCGTGCGGCCTATCCAGGTGATCGTTCCCTTCCCGCCGGGCGGCGTTGCCGATCTGGTGGGGCGTCCGCTCACGGCGGCGCTGGAGAAGGAGCTCAAACAGCCCGTGGTCATCGTGAACAAGACCGGCGCCGGAGGGGCCGTGGGGATGCAGGCCCAGGCCGTAGCCAAGCCGGACGGATACACCCTGATGGTGGCCCTCTCGAGTATTTCGGTCATGCCCGAGGTCGATGCGCTTTTCGGACGTCCGCCGGTCTACAAACTGAGCGACTTCGCTCCGATTGCGCTGATAACGGCGGATCCCACGGTCCTTGTGGTGAGCAGCAAGGCCCCCTGGAAGACGGTTGCCGACTTCGTGGCCGATGCCAAGAAGCGGCCCGGCGAGATCAAGTATGCCTCTTCCGGGGTGTACGGGACGATGCACGTGGCGATGGAGATGTTCGCCCACGATGCGGGGATCAAGCTGCGCCATATCCCCACGGGCGGAGGAGGACCGGCCCTCAATGCCCTGTTGGGCGGCCACGTGGAGGCGATTTCCGGCGGGCCGAACGTCTCCATCCCGCACATCAAGGCGGGAACCCTCAAGGTGCTGGCCGGCTGGGGAGACAAGCGCATCCCCGCCCTTCCCGATGTGCCGACATTGAAGGAACTCGGCTACAGGAACGTGGAATTCTACATCTGGTCCGGCTTCTTCGCCCCGGCGGCGACGCCCGAACCGGTGATCAAGGCGCTCCGCGAGGCGACGGCCAAGGCGGTGCGGACGTCCGATTTCAAATCGGCCATGGAAAAAATGGCGACGCCGATCGCCTACCTGGATGCCCCGGAATTCAAGAAATTCTGGGACAAGGATGCCGACCGGCTGATCAAGGCGGTCCGCAATATCGGCAAGGTTCAGTAGGGATGACGTATTGCCGGCGCCCCGCGGAAGACCGCGGGGCGCCGTTGTAAACAAAAAAACCGACGAGCAATAGGGGAGGAACATGTTCAAGAACATCGTATTTCAAACGCCGACCATCTACTTCGGCATCGACACGGTCAAGCAGATCGGGCAGGAAGCGAAAAAACTGGGCGCCGGCAGGGTGTTTCTGATTACGGGTCCGCAGGTCAGAAAGGCGGGAGTCCTGGACAAGGCGCTCTCCTATCTGCAGGCGGAATCGATCGAGGTCGAGGTGAATATTCAGGAGCGGGATACGCCCGAGCCGGCCACCGATCGCGTGGAGGAAGCCGCCGCGATCGCCAAGCAGGGGAATTTCGATGTGGTCATCGGCCTCGGAGGCGGGAGCATCCTGGATGTGGCCAAGATGGTGGCCGCATTGATGACCAATCCCGGGAAGACCGAGGACTATTTCGGCAGGGAGAAGGTCCCCCGGCGGGGAAAGCCGACGATCATCGTACCGACCACATCGGGTACGGGCGCCGAAGTGACCAAGCACGCCGTTTTCCTGGATCGGACGAACAATGTCAAAAAGGTGGTCGCCTCCACCAGTCTTCTGCCGAACGTGGCTATTGTCGACCCTGCGATGACACTCACCTGTTCTCCGCCGGTGACCGCCAGTGCCGGCATCGATGCCTACATTCATGCCGCGGAGGCCTACCTGTCCAAAAACGCCAATGCGATCACCGACACCCTTGCGCTCGAATCCGTTTCGATCATCACGCGGTGGCTCGGGCCGGCTTTCGCCGACGGGCAGGACATGACCGCCCGCTACCAGATGTCCCTGGGCAGCCTCATGGCGGGCATCGTGCTGAACAATTCGGGCACCAGCCTGGTCCATGCGATGGCCTATCCGGTGGGAGGGGAATACCACACCCCCCATGGCGTGACGCTCAGCGCCCTGCTCATCGCCTGCTTCGAGCACATCGCCGTGGTGAAGAGCGAAAAGATGGCCCTCCTGGCGCGGGCAATGGGCGAGCCCGTGGATGGTCTGGCCCCGCGGGATATGGCTGTGCGCCTTCTGGAAGCCATCCGCCACCTGATCAAGAGCATCGATCTGCCCGCTTCACTCACGGATCTGGGCATCAACCGGGCGACCACCGATGTTCACCAGTGGGCCGTGGAGGCCCACAAGGAGCAGCGGCTCCTTTCGCGGTCTCCCCGCATCCTTTCCGTTGAGGATATCGAGAAGATCTATGAAAGGGCGTTCGAATAGGAGGCATTGAAGATTGAGATCCCTCTTCGCGCTGGAGTTTTTTCGACCCTGCACCTCCTCGATTCGCTGCAAAGACGAAATTCGCGCTGAAGTGCTCAGACAGTCGTCTTTGCGGGCGCTGCGCTGCGGGGGCAGGGGGCCCGAAAAATCTCCAATGCGCGCTTCCGGGATCCGATCTTCAAATTGTGACCGTTGTCATTAGAGAAATGGAGGAGAAGCTTATGGCCAGGAAGAAACTGTCGCGTATCGATATCCAGCAGGCGAAAGAGAAGAAGGAGCGGCTGCCCTGGGTGACGGCCTACGATTACTGGACGGCGCGGTTCGCCGAAGAGGCGGGGATGGACATGATCCTTGTCGGGGATTCTATGGGCATGTGCGTCTTCGGTTATGACGGGACGGTGCCGGTGACGATGGATCAGTGCATTTACATCAGCGAGGCGGTCCGGCGCGGCGCCCCGAACACCTTCATCATCGGCGACATGCCCTTCCTGTCCTACCAGGTGAGCGTCCCGGATGCGGTGCGCAACGCGGGCCGCTTCTTCAAGGAGGCCCGCGTCGATGCCATCAAGCTGGAGGGCGGGCGGCGCATGGTTCCCCAGATCCGGGCAATCGTGGACGGGGGGATGCTGGTGATGGGCCATATCGGACTGACGCCGCAGAGCTCGGGACAGCTGGGCGGTTTCAAGGCGCAGGGACGGACGGCGGAGGCGGCGATGGAGCTGATCGAAGACGCAAGGGCGATCCAGGAGGCCGGCGCCTTCTCGCTCCTGATCGAGGCGGTGCCGCCGGAGGTCTGCCGGATCATCCGCGACGATCTGAAGATCCCCGTTTACGGTATTGGTGCGGGGGTCGAGGCGGACGGCCAGGTGATGATCTGCAGCGACATTCTGGGGATCTTCCAGGCCTTCACCCCGAAATTTGTGAGAAAATACGACAATCTCGGAGAAAGAACGCTCAAGGTCTTCACCCAGTACGCCAGCGAGGTGCGCAGCGGCGAGTTTCCCGCTGAAGAGCACACCTACAAGATGGTGGAGGGGGAACTGGCCAAGCTGGAGAAACTCCTTTAAGTCCGCACCCGGGGCGGGAGTCTCGAAAGCGGGCGAAAAGCGGTGAGCCGCCAAGGCGAAAGCTCGTTCCGGCCCGTCCGGAGACGGCGAGGGGGAAAAATGGAATGGCCGCAAAAAATCGTTGCCCTGCTGAAAGCCAATGATATCTGTTCCATTTCATTCGTACCGGATACGGTGATCGGCCGGATCCTCCTTGCGGCGAAAGAGGATCCCGGCTTTCAGTTCACCACGCTGGCCCGGGAGGAGGAGGGCATCGGCATCATCACCGGGGAATACCTGGGGGGCCGGCGCGGTGTCCTGATGATGCAGGGCGCCGGACTGGGAAACTGCGTCAACGCCCTGGCGTCGCTTGCGGTTCCCTACCAGATTCCCTTTTTGATGGTGATCAGCCAGCGGGGCGAACTGGGGGAGTTCAACGCCTGCCATGTGGTCATGGGCAAAGCCCTTCGCCGCATACTGGAGGCGCTGGGGATCCAGCACTATACCGTGAATCGTGAAGATGAACTGGAGACCGTTCTGGGCGGCGCAACGAAAACGGCGTACACCTCCGAACAGCCGGTTGCGGTGATCCTGACCCCCTCCCTGGTGGGATGGAAGGATGAAAAATGATCAACCGACTCGAAGCCACCCGATATCTGGTCGCGCAGCTTTCCGATGAGCCGATCGTGGCCTCCTGCGGCAATCCGAAATTCGACCTGTTCACCGCCGCCGGAGGGCGGAAAGCCAATTTCTACATGTGGAACTCCATGGGCATGGCCTCCTCCATCGGCCTGGGTCTGGCCATGGCCCGCCCGGACAGGAAGGTGATCGTGCTGGACGGCGACGGGGCTATCCTGATGAACTTGAACTCCCTGACCACGGAGGCCAGCAAAGCGCCGCCCAACCTGATTCATATCATATGGGACAACGCGCAGTATCAAATCACCGGCGGGCAGCCGACCCATACGGGCGGGAAAGCTGACATCGAAACGATGGCCAGAGGCGCCGGCTTCACCCAGGCGCTGACGGTAGACACGCTGGACGCCTTCAAGGAGGCCCTTTCCCGCATGCTCATTCAACCCGGCCCCTGGATCCTGGTGGCCAAGACCGACTCGTCCGAAGCGCCCGGACGCCCCCCAAAAAGCCCCGTCCAGATCAAGCATCGGTTCATGGAAGCGTTGCGGGAAACCGAATGACGGGGCGGTTTCTACGACGATTTTCCTTGACGGACGGCCTGGTAATGATACAGTAAACCACCACTTCCACTCAGCTTTTTTTCATCTGCGGCCAAGCAAGGTTTTTCCTACGACGGGATGTCGGCGATCACCTGTGGCGCGGGTGACGGGGCTTCCCGGACGCTCCGTATTGGCGGCGCTGATCCCCTGCTCACCCCGGGCATTCCCGGCTTCCCCATCCTGGCCCTGCTCATGGGCGCCTTCATCATCCACGGCCTTACCCCCGGTCCCTTTCTCTTCCAGGAGCGCCCCGATGTGGTTTGGGGTCTGATCGCCAGCATGTATCTGGGAAATGTCATCCTGCTCGTCTTGAACCTGCCGCTGGTGGGCCTGTGGGCCAAGCTTCTGGAAATCCGCTACCCATTTCTCTACTCCGGGATCCTCCTGTTCTGCACCGTGGGCGACAATGACACCCAGTGGAAGGCCGGAAGGATACGCATGCTGACGATCATGGACACGGGGCGAACCAAATTCTACCCGGACCTGCCCACCACGGCGGAGCCGGGTTTCCCCACCATTCTGTCCGCCTCCACGCGGGGTATCGCCGCACCCAGAGGCGTTCCCGGGCCAATCATGAAAAAGCTCCAGGATGTTTTTTATAAGGCCATGATGACCAAAGAGCACATGGATATGCTGGAAAAAGCGGGGCAGCCGGTGAAGATCATGCCGGGGGAGGAGTTCGGCAAGTACTACCGGGAACAGTTCAAAGTCGCCAAGAAATGGGTGGATTACGTCCGAAAGAAATGACCGCCGGGCAACCGGGGGCACCGGCCCCGCCGGCCGGTGCCTTCCTCGCTTTTCTCTGGCCTCGGGGATCAAGTGATTTCCGGCAGGTGCGTCAGATCAGCCCATCATCGCCAGCGCCCTGGCGAAGAAGTCCCTGCCGCCGAAATTGCCCGATTTGAGGGCCAGCAGAAGCGGCTTTTCCCCGAGCGCCCGGGTAACCGGGACGCCCGGCGCAATGGGGGGGCCGATTTGTATCGCCCTGACGCCGAGCGCCTGGACGACGGCGCCCGAGGTTTCACCGCCGGCGACGATGAAGCGGGCGACCCCCCGTTCCGCGGCCATGCGGGCGATTTCGGAAAAGGCCTTCTCCACGATGGTGCCGGTGCCCTCGACGCCGAGCGCCTCCTGGCACCGCCTGACCCCCTCGGGATGGTCGGTCGCATAGACCATCAGCGGACCCTGCCGGCGGTGCGTCTCGAACCACTGCATCACCCCTTCGGGTGTCTGCGAACCCCGGTGCAGCGCCAGGGGGTCCAGTTTCAAGACGGGATGCGCGTCCGCGAAGACGGCCACCTGCTCCAGGGTGGCTCTGGAGCAGCTCCCAGAAAGGATCAGGGCGTCGCCCTCGACCGGGTCCAGCCGTGCCGCCTGCGGCGATTTGACGAACAGGCCCTTTTTCTCGAAATTGTCCGCCAACCCCATCGCCAGCCCCGACCCGCCGGTCAGCAGTTTCATCTCGCCGCTGGCATGACCGATCTCCATCAGGTCCCTGGAGGTCAGCGCATCGACGACGGCATACCGGTGGGATCGGGCCAGTTCGTCGTACCGTTTTCGGATCGCCTCCGCCCCCATGGATACCGTGGCCTGAGCGACCAGGCCGACGCTGCCTTGGGTCTGCCGGCCGAGCACCCGGACCAGGTTTGCATCGGTCATGGGAGTCAGGGGATGGTGTTCCATGCCGCTTTCGTTGAGCGGTACGCCGTTGACGAAAAGATAGCCGTTGTACACGGTGCGCCCGTTCACGGGCAGCGCGGGGCAGGCGATGGTAAAGCGCTCGCCGAGCGCGTCGAGGAGGGCATCGGCGACCGGCCCGATATTGCCCTTGTCCGTCGAATCGAAGGTGGAGCAGTACTTGAAGTAATACTGACGGCAACCCAGGGACCGCAGCCATGCGAGCGCGCGAAGCGAATCGGCGACGGCCCCCCGGGGCTCCTGGGTGCGGGACTTGAGCGATATGACCGCCGCATCCACATCGGGAAAATCATATGTCGAATCGGGAAGGCCGGTCAACTGGATCGTGCGCATTCCCGACGCCACCAGGAAACTGGCCAGATCCGTCGATCCGGTGAAATCATCCCCGATGCACCCCAGAAGCACGGACATCACCCACCCCCATATTTCGGCTTGCGACCTGCGCGACTTGAAAATCGGATTCCGGGTGAATCTGACCTACGGTCTTTTCGCCCTGTACGTGGCTATGGCGCTCTCGAAGACGCGCCGGACCGCCACGCCGTGTTCGGTCGCGGCCCGCTTGCAGTCTTCGTACTCGGGCGAGGCCTGGATCTCCCGGCCTTCTCTCAGGCCGACCTTGATCCGGACCGTGCCGAATTCCGTGGCGACCTCCTCCCAGCGCCGGTCCAGGCAGATGCGCTCCCACCGGGATATCCGGACCCCGAGCGTCGATGTCTCGGCCATCATGACGGCGGCCAGGGACTGCGCGCGTTCGGACTCGCAGATGACCGACAGCAGCGTTCCCGGCCGGCTCTTCTTCATCTGGATCGGGACCATGTACACGTCAAGCGCCCCGGCGGCGAAGAGGCGCTCCATGGCGGTTTCGTAGAATTGGGGGTTGAGATCGTCGATGTTGGTCTCGATGACCGTCACGGATGGGGCGTTCTGCGCTGCGTCCGATTCCTCGCCGATCATCACCCGCAGGGCGTTCGGTATGCCGAAATCGTGCTTGCCGGCGCCGTAGCCGATTCGCTCGATGGTCATCGGGGGGAGCGGCCCGAATGCCGAGGCGATCTCGGTAATGATCGCGGCCCCGGTCGGCGTCACGAGCTCCCCCTGGATATCGAGCTTGCGCCAGGGAATGCCCCGCAGGATCTCGGCGGTGGCCGGGGCGGGCAGGGGAAAGATGCCGTGGGAGCCTGTCACGTAGCCGTGGAAGGTGGGCATCGGGCTGGCGATCACCTTCGGCCAGCCGAGCATGTCGAGGCAGATGGCCGTGCCGACGATGTCGACGATGGCGTCGACGGCCCCCACCTCGTGGAAATGGACCTGCTCCGGGGGGCAGCCGTGTATCCGGCCCTCGGCGGTCGCCAGTCGTCGAAAGATGCCTTCGGCGGTCCGCTTCACGGGGCCGGGGAGGGAGGCCCTTTCGATGATGGCCAGAATCTGCTGCAGGTGCCGGTGGTGGCCGCCGGGGGACCGGTCCAGGGCCACCCGGACGTCCGCCGCTTCGATATATCCGGCGACCCGCCTGCCGATCTCGATGCGATAGCCCCCGATGCCAAGCGCGGCGAGGCCGTCCTCGAGCCGCTCCGGGTCCGCGCCCGCATCGATGAGCGCGCCGAGCGTCATATCGCCGCTGATACCGGCGAAGCAGTCGAAATAGGCGATTTTCATCGGTGATACTCCCCTGATAATTCCATGAAACTGCCCATTTCGGCGGCTTCGCAAAAAAGCGCCAGAGGCAAGGCGCGCGACTCTTGAGGAATGAGGCGTACTTTTTCGTACGCCGCAGTGACGAGGGAGGAAACGGAACGCAGCATCTGGACTTTTTGCGAAGCCGTCATCGGTTGACCAGGTGGGCGAAGTACCCCGCCCCGAAGCCGTTGTCGATGTTCATGACGGCGACGCCCGCCGCGCAGGAATTGAGCATCGCCAACAGGGCCGCCAGCCCCCCAAAGCTGGCTCCGTAGCCGACGCTTGTGGGAATGGCGATCACCGGGCAGGAGGCCATCCCCCCGACGACGCTCGGGAGCGCACCCTCCATCCCGGCCGCGACGACCAGGACGTTCGCCCCCATGATCCGCTCCTTCTGATCGAGCAGCCGGTGCAGGCCCGCCACCCCGATGTCGTAGGCGCGCTCCACGCGGCTCCCCATGGTCTCGGCGGTGACCGCGGCCTCCTCCGCCACGGGAATGTCCGCCGTGCCCGCGCACAGGACCATCACATACTTTTTATCGCGGGCGGCCCTCGCACGCTTTGCCCCTGTCCGGTCCACAACCAGGACGCGGGCCTCGGGGTGGTAGACGGAGCCGGCGACCGCTTCGGCGACCCGTTCGGCCACGTCGGGTCCGACCCGGGTAGCCAGGACCTTTGTGTGGTGCTTGGCGAGCCGTTTGATGATCTCGACGGACTGCTCGCCCGTCTTCCCCTGGCAAAAGACCACCTCCGGGAAGCCCGTGCGGATGCTCCGGTGCAGGTCGATTTTTGCACACCCGAGATCCTCGTAGGGAAGGGACCGCAGGTTGTTGAGCGCCTGCTCGACGGGCAGCCTGCCCGACTTCACCCCTTCGAGAAGCCTTGTAAGCGCTTTGGCGTCCATCTATGCCTTCCTTTCCCTGTTCAGGGGGGCGTTCATGCTTCCCATCCGATAGCCGCCCAGGTCCGCCGTGGCGTAAAGATATTCCAGTTCCTTGAACTTCTCCGCCACCCGTTCTCTGATGCCGGGCGATACGAGGCGCACGATCTGATCCGGTTCAACCTCGATCCGGGCGATGTCGCCGTGGTGCCGGACCCTCACCTGCCTGAAACCCAGTTCCTTGAGAAACCGCTCCCCCTCGTCCAGCCGCCGAAGGATAGGGGGCTCGATTCGGGTGCCGTAGGGGATGCGCGATGAGAGGCAGGCGAAGGACGGTTTGTTCCAGGTCGGCAGCCCCATCCGGCGCGAGAGCTCTCTGATCTCTTTCTTGGTGAGGCCGCACTCGCGCAGCGGGCTCCGGACGCCGAGCTCGGCGGCGGCCCGGCTGCCCGGACGGTAGTCGTCCAGATCATCGATGTTCGCTCCGTCGGCGACACAGGGTATGGCCTGTGCCTTGGCGATCTCGATGAGCTTGCCGAACAGTTCGGTCTTGCAGAAGAAGCATCGGTCCGGGGTGTTGGCGGCGAAGGCTTCGTTTTGAAGCTCGTCGGTGTCTATCGGGACCACCCTGAGCTTCAGGCTATCGGCCAATGCGAGGGCTTCCTCAACCTCGGATGCGGGGTAGGTTTCAGAGGAGGCCAGCACGCACAACGCGCGTTCACCCAGGATCTCCGAGGCCACCGCAGCCAGAAAGGTACTGTCCACGCCGCCCGAATATCCGATGACGATGCCCCCCGTCTGCTTGAGCAGCATGCGAAGCCGCTCCAGTTTCGATTCCATGGATTCCATAAGACCTTCTTTCGTATCCTTGCGTGCTGTGAGGCTAAGAAAAAAGGTCTGGCAAGTCAAGGAGATTTTATGTCGCCACCTGCGCACCGGTCTTGACACACCGGGACCGCCTTCCTATACTTGCCGCTGTGAATGACCGGGGCCGCCGCCCGCCGGAACGCCCTTGCGGGGCGCGGGGCGCGGCGAACAGGGACGCCCTCCCTTCCGGAGAGCCGGGCTTCTCTTCCGGAGCGGGAGACTGTGCGCACGGCCGTCGCAGTGGGGCCATACCCTCGGGGGGAGCTGACGGCAGAAGGAGGTGAGGATGAACCGTCGAATGCGGTTTCTTTTATCGCTGCTCGTGGCGGGCTCGCTGCTGCTGCCCTTGAGCGCATCGGCCGCCCAGGCCAGGAACGTCATCCTGCTCATCGGGGACGGCATGGGCCCCAGCCAGTTCGGCGCCGCCTGGCTGTACAGCAACAGGATCCTCGGCAGGGAACTCCGCATGGTGGAGGTGATGAAAGAGGGGCGGACGGCCTATCTGGTCAACGATACGGCCGACGCGATCGTCACCGAGTCGGCGGCTGCAGCCACGCAGATCGCCTGCGGCGTGAAGGTACCGGCGCGCGCCGTGGGGATGGGGGCAGACGGGAGGACCCCCTGCAAGACAATCCTCGAGCTGGCCAGAAGCAGCGGCAGAGTGGCGGGACTGGTGACGACGTCGGGCATCACCGATGCGACCCCCGCCTCCT